>JAYVZU010000303.1:0-4856 GCA_043783075.1 Rhodanobacteraceae bacterium | reverse complement strand
AATAGAAAATCCAAGCGCCGCAATCATGCACGCCGTCGCTAGGGGAGCCTTCCACATCTGTCCCACGATTCGCTCCTGTGTTACTTCTTCATCTTGATTGCCGCTGGATCCCACGTCGTCACTTGCACGACCAGTAGGCCGTCGCGTGTTTCAAAAGCTTCCGAGCCGCGGTATGGTTCGGCGAAGAACGGAGCCTCCACGCGCCACACTACATTCACCGTTCCACCCACCACTACGGTGTGCTCCGCGATTAGCTTCATTCCGCACTGACCACCGCCCGCAGGAGGCTGCAGAGCTTTCTTAAACATTTCGCCAATGGCCACGCGACCTTTGATCATTCCGCCGTCCTTGGACAGGAACTCAACGTTGTCGTCATACTGCGCCATCATGCGCTTCCAGTCACATGCATTGAGTGCCGCAATATGCTCTGCGATCACCTTCTCCGGAGTCGCCTGAGGCTTCTTACCCGGCAAGCTCTGCCCGCTCGCGGCTGTTATAAAACTCCCAACTAACAGAGCTGCACTTACACCGATCCAACAACGAATAGATCTATCGATAAACAGCCCTTTGCGCACAGATTTCTCCTCTTTCAAAACTCGATCCGATCTTTTGCAGCTTCAATCTTTGCGGCATCCACGCCAGCAACCAGCTGGAGCGATGCAATGTCCTTGAACTTCCCATTCCTGACACGAAACGTCACAACAGCGTCAGCCTCTGACGGGGAAAGCATCAGGCCAGTCATCAATTCCGCCGCAGAGGCAGTGTTCACATTGACCTTCGCAGCCGCACTCGCCGGGCCATAGTTCGTCGCAAGATAGTGGATGATCTGCTCCATCTCCTCATCGCTACCATTGGCGCCGCGATTCCTCATCTCGATCACAGTGTCTGTCCATGCGGACTCCGACTTATGCTGCGAGGTAACTACGTTCAGTTGATGACACCCGCTGCACTGCTTCAGCAGCACATCCTTGCCCTCGCCGGGCGGCAACTCCTGCACCGCCGGGGTTGCACCCTTCGCCTCCTGCGTCTGTCCTGCAAGTGCTGGAATAAGTGGCAGCAGCAACAGCACACCACACATCGCGCCCACCACACGACCAATCGGATTCATGAGCCCTCCCTTGAATCGGAGCCTGCACGCCACGAACCACGTCCAAGCGTCTGTATCCTAGCAGCCTCCTGTCATACAGGTCAACGCAGCAGACGTGGCCTGCAACCACCCCGCATGCTCACCATACCGCTCGCTTGACCTGTATAACAGGCTATTGGTAAGCTCTCCCAGACTGCACAATAGAGCTGTCGAGCACTTCTATCCCACTCCGCACATGCCCCACACGAGGATGATTCATGGCCTTCGAACCAAACGACCGTTCGGCCGACAACTCGGCATCCCAGATCACCTCCATCTCGCAGTATCCCGACCTTCGCAAACGCTGGCTCTACATTGTGCCAGCCGTCTTCGTCACCTACAGTCTGGCCTACGTCGACCGCGCCAACTATGGCTTTGGCGCAGCCGCCGGGCTTGCGAACACCCTGCACATCACGTCAAACCAGTCGGCCCTACTCGGCTCGCTCTTCTTCCTAGGATACTTCCTCTTCCAGATCCCTGGCGCAGCTTACGCCCGCAAACGTTCTGCTCGCGGGCTGATCTTTCTCTCGCTCGTCACCTGGGGCATCCTCGCCTCGCTCACCGGCGTCATCAGGGAGTTCTGGGTCCTGGCCCTCGACCGCATGCTCCTCGGTGCTGCAGAGAGCTTCATCCTGCCGGGAATGCTCATCCTGTTGACCAAATGGTTCACACGTCAGGAGCGGTCCCGCGCCAACACCATTCTCATCCTCGGGAATCCAGTAACTGTGCTCTGGATGTCGGCCGTTACGGGCTACATCATCAAAATGTTTGGCTGGCAGATGACCTTCATCATCGAAGGCCTGCCCTCCGTGCTCTGGGGTGTCATCTGGTACTTCGTCATCCGCGACAAGCCGCAGGATGCCGCATGGGTCAGCCCGGAGTCAGCAACTACCCTGCAGGCCGCGCTGGATCTCGAACAGTCTTCGATCCCGAGCGTTGCAAACATGTCCGCCGCCCTAAAGAATCCCAACGTGATTCTTCTCTGCGTCCAATACTTCCTGTGGTCGATCGGCGTATACGGCTTTGTAATCTGGCTGCCCGTCATTATCCAGAAAGGCTCGTCCAAGGGCATCGGAGTCACCGGGCTGCTTAGTGCAATCCCGTATGCGTTTGCCATCATTGCGATGCTGATCACATCACACTGCTCCGACCGTGCCTCACGCCGTACGCCCTTCGTATGGCCGTTCCTGCTCCTGGGCGGAGCCGCCTTCCTCGGGTCGTATCTGGTCACCGGTTACAGCTTCTGGGCCGCCTTCACTTTCCTCATTCTCGCTGGCGCTGCGATGTACGCACCCTACGGCCCCTTCTTCGCCATCTTCCCAGAGATGCTGCCCAGCAACGTCGCCGGCGAAGTCACCGCGCTGGTCAATAGCATGGGCGCCCTGGGTTCTTTCGTAGGGAGCTGGGTCGTCGGCTATCTGCAGGGATACACCGGAAGCTCGAAGGCCGGATACCTCTTCATGTCCGCCTCCCTCTTTCTCGCTGGAGGCTCCATGCTTCTGCTTCGTCCAGTCTCTAAGCCTCTGCCGGAAACAATTTGACCGGCACCCGCCCTCGTGGACGCCGGTCAGTTTGTTAGTAGCGCAATCAGATACTAGGGCAGAGCGTATGCCGCGACGCTATCTCCACCGGTCTTGTCGTAGTAGCCTCCACCCGTAGCGACGATCACCACATACTGCTTCCCATCTTTCCCCTTATAAGTAATCGGAGTCGCATAGGCACCGGCTTCCATCTCGGTATCCCACAGGATCGTCCCCGTCTTCGCCTCGAACGCCCTGAAGTGGTGATCGTTGGTCGCACTGATAAAGACCAGCCCGCCCGCCGTTGCGATGCTGCCCCCCATATTCATCGAGCCCGTATTGTGGACACCCTTCGCATCAAGCTCAGGAATCGTCCCGAGCGGTACGCGCCAGGCGTACTCACCCGTGTCGATGTTGATTGCCACAAGCTGTCCCCACGGCGGTTGCTGGCATGGCCAGTATTTGTCGCCATCCCAGAAGCGGTCGTACGGTCCCTTGGGCCCCGAACGTTGATAGACCAAACCGGACCCCGCAGGAGCAGGAATCATATTTCCAACATCGGCAAGCTCAATCGTGTTGTAGAAAATGTAGTTCAGCTGCGGGTCGTAGGATCCGCCGTGCCAGTTCGTCGCACCTAGCGTACCCGGGAACACGATCGACGGCTTCATGCCATACCGCGTGAATGGTCCATCGTTGTGCATGCCACCGTTGGAGTTCAGCAGGTCTTCGCAGAACTTCTGGTGCTCCGGTGTCACTGTGGCAATGTCTGTCTTCGAAAAACTCATCTTGCTCAGCGGAGCCGGCTTTACAGGAAATGGTTGATGGTCAATCGCTTGCTCGCCCGGGACATCGCTATGTGGAATAGGCTTCTCGTCAACGCCATACACCGGCTTGCCATTGCGCCTATCCAGGATAAAGACAAGCCCCGTCTTCGAAGTAACAACTACCGCCGGAATGCTCGTCTTCCCATGATGCACCGTCACCAGGATCGGGGCAGACTCAAGATCGTAGTCCCACGTGTCATGGTGTACCGGCTGGAAATACCACTTCAACTTCCCAGTCAGAGCATCGAGCACAACAAGGCAGTCGCCGTAGAGATCAGCACCCTTACGGTCACCGCCATAAGCATCTGTCGTAGGAGAACCATACGGCAGAAACACCTGCCCGGTCTCATTGTCGACAGACAGGAAGCCCCACGCATTAGTGCCCGAACGATTCTTCCACGAGTCCGGCGCCTCCCAAGTTTCGTTCCCCGCCTCACCAGGATGGGGCACCGAGTGGAACCGCCAAAGCAGCTTACCGGTAACGGCGTCCCAGCCTCGCGTGTCGCCCGACGGCCCAAGGTTTGGAGACTCCTGCACAACGGCCCCCGTGATGATGACGCCCTTATAAACCTGCACCGGAGACGTCAGACTAAACCGCGCATTCGTAAAGCCGTTGTCGACACCAACCTTCATGTCCACAAAGCCGCTGGCCCCAAATGTCGTTACCGGCTTACCCGTCTTTGCGCTCAACGCAATCAACTGACCATCGGATGTTCCAAAGACGATCTCGGGACAAGCGCCCCCTTTTCCTGGCCAGTATGCAACGCCGCGCGTACTGGCATTCGCGTTATTCGCAATCTTGTACTCCCATAGCTGCGTCCCGGAACTAGCATCCAGAGCAATCACGGAGTTATAGGGCGACGGAAGGTACAGCACCCCGTCCACCATAAGCGGCGTCGTCTCTGTCCGCCGCTGCCGCAGACGCGCTGCGACACCTGTTGCGGGTGCAGGTGTTGCAGCCACAGCGGGTGACAGATGAAATGTCCAGGCTCGCTTCAAACCGCTTACGTTCTGCGTGCTGATATCCGTCAACGGAGAGTAGCGCGAACTTCCGCCATCATGGCCATACATCGGCCAATCATTCACCGACTGCGCCTTACATACCGAGACACCAGCCACACACCAGGAAACAACGACGAGCTTCAGCAGTAGCCGCTTCATACAGTTCGACCCTCATAACTTCTGGAGCAGGGTATCAAAAACCTGTACAACAGGTCAACGACCTTTGAACTATTTCGCCTGCGCCTTGGCAAGTGCTGCCTTCGCATCCGCAAAGTGCTTCTTCATCATCAGCCCAGCCAGACCGGAGTTCTGCTGTTCAATCGCATCCACGATGATCTCGTGCGAATCAACAACCTGCAGAATATCGGCGCCACCCTTACGCTT
>JAYVZU010000302.1:0-4871 GCA_043783075.1 Rhodanobacteraceae bacterium | reverse complement strand
TGTCGATGCCGTCGCGGTCGGTGTCGATGCGGAGGCCGTCGATGGTGAGGTTGTCGACGCCGGTGAGCAGCAGGCCGAAGTGCCCACCCTTGAGGACGGCGAAGTCGCTGAACTGGGCGTTGCGGCAGTTCTTGAAGGCGATGGCTTTGTTGCCGACGCCGGGTTGCTCGGCCTGATACTGCGGGTAGTTGCCGCGACCGGGGCGTGGGCCTGTTGGCGGAGCGGCAGGCGGGGTTGCGGGACGTGCCGCGAGACCGGATTCAGGACCGAAGCCAGGCCGTCCTGCTCCGGGTGGACGACCGGGACCGGCACCGAAGCTGAGACCCTTGCCGTAGATGAGCCCGGGGCCGGTGATGGCGAAGTCGTGCAGGTTTTCGCCCCAGATGAGCGAGTTGTGCCAGTGATTGTGGCCGTAATCCTGGTAGGCGTCCCACTCGGTGTTGGGTTCGGCAGCGTCGTAGATGCCGCCGAGCTGGCCGGTGGTCTCGCCGGGTTTCGGCGACTCTGCCGCCAAAATCGTGCAGCCCAGTGCGAGGTGCAGCTCGACGTTGCTCTTCATCCGAATGGAGAAGCAGAGGTAGGTTCCGGCGGGGCAGTAGACGGTTCCGCCACCGGCTGCGGCTGCCGCTTCAATCGCGGCGTTGATTGCGGGTGTATCGAGCACGGTGCCGCTGCCGGTTGCGCCGAAGGCGCGGACGTCGAAGAACATCGGAGACTTCACGATGGGCGACGTCTTATGGGCTTGCGCTGAACCAACGACGGAGGCAAAGCCTGGGGCAAAGGAGGCAAGGGCGAGCGGCGAAAACTTGAGGAGGTCGCGACGGAGGTTGTCCATAGGCGGCAATGCTACCAGAGCGGAGGATGGTTGGGCACCAATCCAGAAATCATTTCAGAAGCTCTGGCGCGACGTCGTTGATTGGAATATAGATAGCCTAGCGGAGGTGTTGCGATGGGCGATGCGACAGGCGTGATAGCGGAGTGCAGGCAGGTTCGGAGCGGGCAGCGCATCACCGGGAAGCAGGGGCTGGAGTACACGGTTGGGATCTCGGCGGAGTCGGCAGGTTCGACCGGAATCCATATGCAGATGCTGACAATGCCTCCGGGTGCGCGGGCCAGGGCCCATAAACACGAGACCCACGAGACGGCTATTTACGCGGTTTCTGGCACGTCATGCATGTGGTACGGCGAGCGGTTGGAGCACCACATGGTCGTTCCGGCGGGAGACTATGTCTATATTCCTGCTGATGTTCCGCACCTACCGTATAACCCGAGCGCGACGGAGACGGTTGTCGCTGTGATTGCGCGGACGGACCCAAACGAGCAGGAGAGCGTGGTGCTGCTGCCGGATTTGGAAGCGATTCACCCGGCTTGAAACTAGTACCAATCGGGGGTGGGGCTAGTTCGATGGGAGAACACCGGACGCCTCTCCGACGGAACCGACAATGGCGAGCACGACGATGATTCCGCCAATGACAACCCATACGATGTTGACGGCGGTAAGGCGGCGGTTGGGGCTCTCTGTGGTAACCCGGACTAACTTCTCGTTGATCTTCGCGATCGTTGCGACTATTGGAATGTAGGGGATGAAGGACAGGAGCGACAGCATTCCCCAGCCATGGGGCAGGCGGGAGATCGCGCCGAAGATAAGGACGCCCGCACCGAGCACGACAGGGTTCCAACCCGTGGGGACCTCGGCCTGGGAGGCGTGGGACTGGATGCGGTCAAACAAGGAGAAGTTGAAGATGCCGATGAAGAAGGCGCGCGCCCACGGCATCAGGTCTTCACCGGACTCGTCCCGGATTCGCACCCAGCTCTTGTAGGCCCAGTAGACGTGATACAGGCCAAGCGTACAGAGCGACATGACGATAAATTTCGGCACCGAAACGGGAAAGAACGGGTACGTGGCTCTCGTGGGCTGTGCCGGGATCGCGTTTGCGATTGGCTCACTCTCCCACGCGGGGGGAGATGAAAAGCCAGCGAGTGGCGCGGCTCCGATGTCCAAGAGTTGGGCGACGGTGACCCATTCGGGATCGGACTCGCTCTTGACGAGGTCGCCGGGTAGTACGTTGTTGGTCGCGAGGTAGCGTTGCAGATCCTCAAGAGTGTATGGCCCGAAGAGCTGACCGTCGCGAGAAAGTTGATAGGGCATATGGAACACCAATCTACACGGTCGAGCGTTGCCGTGCCGCAACCCACCAATACGCGATGCCCGACGCCATATACGCCAGGTAAATATAGGGCAGGTAGTTGTATGGAGCCTCGGGGACGGGATAGATAGCACCGACGACAGCAGTAAGCGCGGCACCGGCAGCGATGATTGCAAGCAGGATTCCGCCCGCTGAGAGACGTCCGGTTTTGTGCAGGTGGACCGGCAGCGCGACAGCGACAAGGCCGTAGGCGGTCATGAATCCGTAGACCGAGAGTGTGCCGAGCCAGCCGTACATCTCCTCCGCCGGGGCGCCCTTTGTGGCGAGAATTGCGACAGGCCCGAACGCCAGCAGCGCCGTCAGGATTCCGGCGGCGGAGGGTGTTTCCTTGTGGGCGTGGGTGATAGCGAACGACTTGTGCGCGAGGCCGTGGTGGGCCATCAGCAGAAGTACCCGGGCGGCCGCGATGACGCAGCCGAGGACGCAGGCGAACATGCTGATGAGTACGCCGAAGTTGATGAGTGGCGTGACGTAGCCGATGCCGGCGCGGTCGGCGAGAACCTCCATCGGCAGTTTTTGCTCGCCGAGATTGGGCGTGACGCCGCGAAAGCCGAGGACCTCTCCGTAGGCGCAGACGATGAAGAACAACCCAGCCAAAGCGGCGCTGCGGATGACGGCGCGGGGGATCGTCTTTAGGGGCTCGCGCGCCTCCGAACCGAGGGTCGTTGCGGATTCGAAGCCGACGAAGCTGAACAGCGCCAGCATCACGCCGAGCCGTAGCTTCACCGGCGTAACGCCTTCGAGCTTCCACTGCGGCATGTCGAGGTGGAAGCCTTGCTTCCAAATGAGGATCGCCACGACTAGAGCGATGAGTGCGACCGAGATGAACTCGATCCAGAGCATGGCCTGGGTGGAGATTTTGATGTCGCGATAGGCGACCCACGCCGATCCGCCGAGGCAGATCGCGGCGAGCAGCGCGGCGGGAACGTGCGTCCCCCACAAGCCGAGGAATGGATATGCGAAGTAGATGAAGCCAGCCGTGACCGATGACGCCGTGAGGACATACGCGAAGAACAGCGCCCACGCGCCGATGACCGAGAAGACCGGCGGGAGGGTCTGACGGGTGTAGACGTAGAGGGAACCGGGCGAGGCGGAATCCCGCGCGAACCCGGCGATGCAAAAGGCCATGAGTACCATCGCCGCCATGGCGAGCGCGTAGGCCAGCCAGGTACCTTCGCCAGCGAGAGCGAAGACCAGCGGAATCGTGACCGGAGGTGTGGTGCTGGGCGCGATGGTGGAGACGGATTGCGCCAGAACTTCCAGCGGCGAGAGGATATGTTGACGCAGCCCGTAGGCCTGGCTGGGTACCGGATTTACGATGTCGACGGGTTCGAGCGTGGCTAGCGGATCAGGCATAGTCTCCGAGGCATCCAGTAGGGTTTGGAATCTAAAGCTTCGCCGTCGGTCCGGCGGGGTCGGCACGTCTGTATGAGTTAGCGCTTGATATTTGCAGGTTGAAGCTTGATTCTGTACTCTCCTCCGAATTGAGTCAACCATGTTGCCAGAACACTCCCCGCTGACCGCCCTGAAGATTGCCCTGGCCGAGGGCCAGACGACGCCTGCCGCAATTGCCGCCGAGTGTGCGGCAAAAGCGAACGGCAACGCCTCGCACAATACCTACATCCAGTTCGACGCGGCGGACCTCGCGCGTCAGGCTGATGAACTTGCGCTGGGCGGCCCCCTTTATGGGGTGCCGATCTCGCTGAAGGATCTGTTCGACTGGAAGGGGATGCGGACCTCCGCGGGCAGCCGCTTTTACGAGCTGCTTAACCCTCCGGCGACGACCGATTCGTCCATTAGCAAGCGCATCAAGGAAGCCGGCTGCCTGATGACCGGCAAGACGCACCTGCATCCGCTGGCCTATGGGTTAACCGGCGAGAACCTGGACTACGGCGACTGCCTGCAGCCGCGCGACGCGACCGTTCTGACCGGCGGCTCGTCCTCCGGGGCGGTTGCGAGTGTGCAGGAAGGCTCGGCGCTGGTGGCGATTGGAACGGATACCGGGGGCTCGGTGCGGATTCCCGCTGCGCTTTCGGGACTGGTTGGCTACCGGGCATCACACGCGTGGCCGTCGAAGTGGATCGGGCAATGGTCGGGCGGCGTGCATCTCGCGCAGAGCTTCGATACCCTCGGGTTCTTCGTCCGCGATCCACGTGACGTGCCGCCGATTGCGGAGGCGCTGTTTCATATTCCGAAGGGTGTGGCCGCGAAGAACCCGCGCATCGGCTGCATCGACGTTAGTTTTGCGGCGGATGCGAATCCAGAGTGTCTCGCCGCCTATGCCGCGTGGAAGCAGAAACTTTCGGAGTCTGGCGCGAAGATGATCGACTTCGACCCCGTCGGCTGGCAGTCCACGATGGAGATTTACGCCGGAATCCAGGCGAGCGAGGCTGCGGCGATCCATCGTCGGCACTTCGACAAGCTGCTCCCGACGCTGGACCCGGCAATCGCCAAGCGCCTGCAGTGGGGCGCGTCGCTGACTGAGGACGACGTCGACTCGCTGCGGTCGCGGCATGCCTACTTCCGGCCCGCAATCGCGACGCTGCTGGCGCAGTTCGACTACCTGCTGGTGCCGAGTGCGCCAGTGAACAAGCTGCCTGTCGGGCAGGATTACACCGCAGCTCGCAACGCGATATTGCGGTACAGCACGCCGTTCTCGCTCGC
>JAYVZU010000301.1:0-1567 GCA_043783075.1 Rhodanobacteraceae bacterium | reverse complement strand
CGCGTCTGGTCCACCGGCCCATCGCAAACCAGCCAAACGTCCCCGCCGATGATGTCCTTATGAGCCGACAAAATCTGCTCCAGGTGCAGCGACCCGTTCTCTTCCTCGCCCTCCCAGATAAACCGAATGTTCGACTTCAGCGGCATCTTCGCCGCCTGCAGCGCACTCAACGCAGTAAGCTGCGCGAAGATCGTGGCCTTGTCGTCCCCGGTCCCGCGTCCATATACCCGCTGCTCCCCGTCAACCGTCTTCACTTCCGGGTTGAACGGCGCGCCATTCGCCCACTCCGATGCCGTAACCGGCTGCCCGTCGTAATGCGCGTAAAAGACAAACGTATGCGTCGCCCCCGGCGTCCTGATCTCCCCATACACCACCGGAGGAGTCGCCGCAGGCAATCCCGGAGCGGTCAACAGCTGCGTAGCCACGCCACGCTGCTGCAACTGCGCCACCAGAAAATTCGCATTCCGTTTCAGCCCCGCCGGGTCAGCCGCTACATTCGGGATCGACACAAACTCCTGAAACCCCTTCAGCAACTCCGCGTGCCGAGGCGTCGCGTACTCCCGCGCCACAGTCCCAGCCGCACTCTGTCCAACGGCCGAAACACACGCCGTCGCTACAACAACCGTCGCCACCACTCGCAATATCGTCATTCCGCCAACCTATCACATACCCAACTTAAAGATTTCGAGGTCATTTTGAGCACAGCGAAGAATCTCAGTATTTCGCTCGCCTAGTCTCAACGTAGATGGGCCGAACAAACCAAAGCCTACTTGACCAGCCCATCCCTTAACCCAAACCCAACCGCATAGCTGATAAAAATCGCCACTCCACCCGCGATCCCGGCCACCGCAGCTTTCCCCAGGCTACCCCGCCGAAAATCCTTAACCGACAGCGCAAACGCCACAGCGATCATCAACTTCCCCACGATGATGTAGTACGGCGTCCCCGAGATCATTCGGCAACCGCTGTACTGCCACCAGTGAATCCGTCGCGCCATCTCCTCGTAGTACGAAATATTCACCGCACCAAGCAGCCCAATCGCAACCAATCCCGCTCCTCCACACCGCTCGCGCAGCCGTAGCCCCAAATAGCCGAACTGCACCGCCACAACCTCCCACGCAAGTGGCATCCACGCTGGCGAACGCCACATCATCCACCCGCCGCCGGGTGAATAGTCCAGCGTATGGGTAAAGTCCACCAGCCAGGCTGGTGGCCGCCAGCTCCACCAACCCGACCACCAGCCCAAAGATCAGAAGTCGCGCCATCAGCCGATCCGTGCGCATCACCATAAAACCCACCAGCATCCCATTGTCGATCGCGTTCAGCCCCACCGCCGACCGCCAGTTCGACCACGGCGCCAGCACCAGCAACCCAACCGCCACCACATTAATCGCGATGGTGGCAATCACGACCCAAAGCCGCTCAGCCTCCAACGGATCGATCACACCGCCAGCATCTGCATCAGCCATTTTCATAATGTCAATGTATGTGTCAAAACCAACAAAAATAGTCACGCACAAACGCAACAAAGGCCACCTCAACCTCCGAGATGGCCCCTGCCTTTCTA
>JAYVZU010000300.1:0-1569 GCA_043783075.1 Rhodanobacteraceae bacterium | reverse complement strand
TCGTCAGAACCTCGGCTCCGCCAAAGTTCATACGCTTGGGCAGATTCTGCCCGGCCTGGTCGTTCTGCAGCAGAAGACCGCCATAAATCTCCCAGCGGTTCGTATACGTGACCGGCGGCGCCGCCGAAAGCTTGCCCGTTGCGGGAGCGACCTCAGTCGTACCCTGCGCTATTATCTGTCCTGCGCCTGCCATCAGGCAAAGCGTGCCAGCCACGACAGCCAGACCCTTTACCACCCTCGTCGAAAACTTATGCATCGGTTGTGTCATCCAATCCCGCAAACAATCTCTTCCTTCAAAGATATAACGTCTGTCCCCTTTAGACGGAGTTCTCGCCGCAATACATCCCACAACCCTCGTTTTTCCTTGGCGAGCCTTTGCGTCTTTCCTCCCCGCCCTTTGCGTTAAGCTTTTTGTACTTTCCTTCCTCCGCACATCCAATCTCCCCTCCCCGCCGTCTGTAGAGAAGTGCGATAATTAATGAAACGGTCGTCAACATAGGCCTTGGAGACAGACATGGAACTCTTTCAACCGTGGCACATCATCATCGTCGTCGGACTAGCTCTGCTATTCTTCGGCGGCAAAAAGCTCCCAGAGCTCGGCAAAGGCCTCGGCGAAGGCCTCCGTGGCTTCAAAGAAGGCATGAAGGGCATCACCGAAGAGACCCCGAAGCCCGCCGACGCAGCCCACGCCGTGACCCCGAAGCCGGAAACCCCGACCGACCCCATCAAGTAGACAGCACGGTAGAGGTTCCTCTGTGAACCTCCGTGCAACCTCAGTGCCCTTTGTGTTCATCTTTTGCATTGAGGCCCCATGAAACTGAAATCCCCCTGGCTCATCAAGCCGCACACAAAGGTCCGTCTGGCCGATTACACAACCAGCGCCCAAAACGACCTTTCCGCCGAGGCCGCCGCCGCGGTGCTGACCTCGCACCGCGAGCGTCTCGCCCGGTTGCAGGAGGTGCTCTACGCCAGCCAGGCGCACTCCGTCCTCATTGTCCTGCAGGGAATGGACACCGCCGGCAAAGACGGAACCATCTCCCACATCTTCTCCGGCATCAACCCGCAGGGATGCGACGTCTCCAGCTTCAAGGTTCCGACCCCGCTCGAAGCCAGCCACGACTTTCTGTGGCGCTGCCACGCCAAAACCCCGGCCTGGGGCATGATTGGTGTCTTCAACCGCTCGCATTACGAAGCCGCCCTGCTGCCCCGCGTCCACAAGATAATCACACCCAAAGTCGCCCGTCGCCGCATGGACGAGATCAACGACTTCGAGTCCCTGCTCGCCGACAACCACACCATCATCCTTAAATTCTTCCTCCACATCTCCGAGGATGAACAAAAACGCCGCCTCCAGGCCCGCCTCGACGACGCCGACAAGCACTGGAAGTTCTCCACTGGAGACATCTCCGAGCGCGCCTTCTGGGCGCAATACCAAGCCGCCTACGAGGACATCCTCAGCCACACCAGCAAGAAGAACGCACCGTGGTTCGTGATCCCGTCCGACCACAAACACTTCCGCAACCTCGCCATCTCCGGCATCATCACCGACGCCCTCGAATCCCTGAAGCT
>JAYVZU010000299.1:0-4880 GCA_043783075.1 Rhodanobacteraceae bacterium | reverse complement strand
ATCAGGACCACTCCATGTTGACAGCTATGACGGTAGTCGATGGACTTTGCGCGGGCCACGTCAGCAAAGCGGCTCTGTGGGGCATCAATACCGAGCAGGAGTACCACGAAGAGAAGGATCAAAAGTGAAGAAGATCTTCGTGCTTCTGACTGTTGCGTTGATAGTTTTGGTAGTCATCTACCGTCAGCAAATTTACGTGTGGGATCCGCTCGCCACCGTCTCGCGGGATGCCCTGAAACAGAGCAGCGTGCGCGTGATGATTAACTACTCCAACGACATCCTGATGGATGACAAC
Organism: Rhodanobacteraceae bacterium; assembly: GCA_043783075.1. GTDB lineage: Bacteria > Acidobacteriota > Terriglobia > Terriglobales > Acidobacteriaceae > Edaphobacter. The sequence continues at coordinate 4,585 of JAYVZU010000299.1, read as the reverse complement.
AGCACAACCACGCGGCGCATCTACCTGGTACAGCACTGGAATATGGCAGCGCAATTCGCCACTGGCCAGCTCCGGTGCATCGAGTATCTGGCCTGCATGACCGATGCGGAGCAGGCGACTGGCGAGAAGCTTGTCCCTGGATCACGCGGCAAGCGCGAAGCCTACGAAGGCGTCACGATGACGACAAAGCGGATTAAGTTCGTCGATGAGCATGGTGCCCTTGTCGAAGTCGTACTCCACTAAATCATCTGGAAATGAAAAGTGGGTCCACGCAGCTGGTTTGCCAGTGGACCCCTCTTCGCTTGGAAGGACCTAGCGTGAGCTGCCTGCTCTGCCAACTCTATCGGCAGGCGTGCGTTAAGCAAGAGTGCCGAAATTAACTTGCATACCGGTTGAGGTTAGCCGAACATCACTTTGCAGGGGCTAGCACGGAGTTCAACACATGCCGGAAGAGTACGAAATTGAGGGAGCGACGAAGTCCGAGGCCGACCACGAGGCAGATGCTGCGGTGGCCCATGCCGTCGCTGAGGCTTTGCCGATTATCGATGTACCGCGCGTCGACGACGAACGCGATCCCTCTACCGAGGAAGATGCCGAACCGCTTGACGAAGCAGTGCCTCTACTGGTGCTTGAAAAGAAGCACCCGCTAGCCATCCGCTGGATGCATTGGATCAACTTCCCTGTTCTGTTCACGATGATCTGGAGCGGGATTCTGATCTACTGGAACGACTCCGATAATGCCTACCAGCATCCGCACGAGGTGTACCGAGTAGGCGTTGGATCGCTCACGTTATTTCGATTCTTCCCTTCGTGGTTCTACAGGCAGATCGACGCGCCGTACCACGTCACGAAAGCGCTCGGATACCACTTCTTCTTCATGTGGATCTTCGCTCTGAACGGCCTGGTCTATGTGGCGTATCTGCTGTGGAGTCGCGAGTGGAAGTTCCTCGCACCTACTCGCGCCTCCATTCGAGAGGCTATTCAGGTTACGCTGGTCGACTTGCATATCCGCAAGGGCCTGCCGCCGCAGACGAAGTACAACGGGGCGCAGCGCATCGCGTACAGCAGCGTGATATTGATGGGCTTTGGTTCGCTGATTACCGGACTCGCAATCTATAAACCGACGCAGGCCCACTGGCTGACCACGCTGCTGGGTGGCTACGAGATGGCGCGCTGGCTGCATTTTCTGTTGACCATCGCGTTCTGTGGCTTCTTCCTGGTACACGTCGGACAAGTGATCCTCGCGGGATGGAACAACTTCCGCGCGATGGTTAGCGGCTACGAACTACGTCGCGATGATGAGCCTTCGATCGAAACGGAACGGAGGAAGTTCTGATGGATCCGAATTCTGAAGTAAAAACTATCTCCGCTCACCGCACACGCCGCAGCTTTCTAGTCGCCGCTGCCGCTGCAGTAGGTGGCTACGAGTTTTATAAGTGGATCGACATGGCTCCCGGGGACCAGTTATTGCAGGAACCGCTGCGGCATATGTTGGATGTCAACGGCGCAGTTGCGAAGACCGTCTTTGACGAACGCGGTCTGGCCCCGACTTACTCTGTAAGTGATGCGCGGGAGTTACGAGTCAATGGAAATTACGGACTAAAGCAAGCGCTGATACCAGATACCTACCGTCTGCAGTTAGTCGGCGCGGAAAATGCTAAGCTGCATCCGAAATATGTAAGTGATGTAACTACCTGGAGCTATAAGTACATCACCGAAGAAGGTAAGTACGACGGCCACGACACCAAGGTCGCACCAAAGGTCGAAGCCCCCGCGCCGAATATTCTGCCAGCCTTTGCGGCAGCTATGGAGGAGTATCGCAAGACACAGGGGAATAAGCGTCCGCGTGGGCAGGAAGAGGCTGGCAAGAGTGCGTCTACGCTGGATGCCAGCACCCCCGGCCTGCTGCTCACCATGAACGATATCACCAAGCTACCGCACCAGGAGATGGTCACGCAGTTCAAGTGCATCGAAGGCTGGAGCGAGATCGTACACTGGGGCGGAGTACGCCTCGCCGACTTTATTGCGGCGTATCCGCCAGCAAAGAATGCGCAGGGTGAGCTACCCAGGTATGTCTACATGGAGACGCCAAACGGCGATTACTATTGTGGCTACAATCTGAGCGAGTGTATGCATCCGCAATCGCTGCTGGTGACGGAGATGGCTGGTAGGACGTTGACGCAGTATCATGGGGCGCCTTTGCGTCTTCATATGCCGATTAAATATGGTTATAAGCAGATTAAGTGTATCGGGCTAATTGCTTATACCGATGAAAAGCCTGATGACTACTGGACCAAGCTTGGGTATGACTGGTATGCGGGGTTATAGCAGAAAAGCCAGCTAAAGATCTGTTGCCCAATTCTCAATTCCACGTAGTCTTGCAACATGCAGGAACGCGCTGTCGCTGCTGACGAGGATTGTGCCAACGGACACAGCAGGGGCAGCGATGAGCATGTCCGTAGGTTCAAGCACCTTACCCGAGGCCCTGAGTTCTGCTCAACGCTCCCCATAGACTGCTGTCTCCTGGCTGGTCCATGGCAGGACTGTCATCTTGGCCAGAAACTCTTCCACCAAAACTCGAATGGGTCTTGCCCTTGGATTCTTCGCTAGCCCATATAGAATCTCTCGCTCGGAAATGGCAGAGACACACGGACGGTGGGATGGACTCAACAGTTCCAACCTTAGACGTGCGGCATTGGATTTACCGCTCACAATGTAGCTCACGGTATTGATATCGAGCATGTGAGTGGGCGTTAGAATTCCGGACGTTCCTGCTGCAGGCCTTGTTCACGATCGACGAGGAAGTCATCGGGAACACCTGCTTCATCCAAAGTCGCAAAAATCTCCGACCAACTTCTTGGAGTTTGAGAGAGGATCACGTCTCCGGTCGCAGGGCCCCGGCGAATGTAGACTTCATCGGCTTGGAAGCGGAAGTCGAGTGGAATCCGGACAGCCTGACTGCGGCCCGACATAAAAACCTTCGCTTTTTGCGCGCTCGCCATCAAGTTAGCCTCCGATATATGTCGTGATACATACCGGAGGCTATGTCAACTCCAACTTATTCCCACGGTCGACCTTACCTCTTAGCGGTAGCTGGCAACTGGCCAAGAATCCAGCGATTTACTCGCGCATCCAGAACGTCGAGAGGCAGAGCTCCGCCACTCAGGATTTCGTCGTGGAAGGTTTTCAGGTCGAACTGTGGTCCGAGCTTCTCCTTGGTGCGGTCGCGTAGTTCGCGAATTTTCAGCTGGCCAAGTTTATAGCTGCAGGCCTGTCCTGGGCCGGAGATGTAGCGGTCTGTTTCGGCTTGAATGGTTGGCTCGTCGACGGCGTGCGACTTGCGCATGTAGTCGATGACCTGGTCGCGGCTCCAGCCCATGTCGTGGATGCCGGTGTCGACGACGAGCCGCACCGCGCGGAATAGTTCTGACCGCAGGCGGCCGTAGTCGCTGCCGGGGTCCTGATAGAAGCCGATCTCCTTGCCAAGCTCTTCGGCATACAGCGCCCAGCCTTCGGTGTAGGCTGAGTTGCCGCCGTGCTTGCGGAACTCTGGAAGCCCGGTCAGAGATTGCTGGATGGAAATCTGCAGGTGGTGGCCGGGAACACCCTCGTGATAGGCGACTGCCTCGTCGTTGATGTAGCTGCGGTGGGTCGGGTCGGATACCGCAACCGAGACGCGGCCGGGGCGCTTGCCATCCGGTGTGCCGCCCTGATAGTGGGTTGCTGCGGCAGCCTGGAACGCGGGAATCGGCTCGACGGTTACGGCAGTTTTGGGTAGCAGGTTGAAGAGCTTGGGAAGCTGCGGCTCCATTTGAGCGATGTACTTGCGGAAGTCTTCGACGATCGCATCTGCCGACGCCGCCTGATACTTCGGGTCGTTCTCGATGTGGTCGCGGAAGCTCTCCAGATCCTTGTAGCCATTCTTCTTCGCGAGCGTTGTCATCTGACCGACGATGCGGTCGAACTCCTTCAGGCCGATCTCGTGAATCTGCGCGGCGGTGAGGTCGGTTGTCGTAAAGCGCCGCAGCGAAGCCTGATAGCGACGCTTGCCGTCGCCCAGCGAGTTCACGGACAGCGTGGTGCGGGAGTACGGGATGTAATCCTTCGTCACGAACTCCGAGAACTGTTTGTATGCGGGAAATACCTCGGTGGTCACGGTCTTCGTAATCTCGTCGGTTAGCCGCTTCTTGTCGGCGTCCGAGAAGCTGGTTGGAAACTTCTTCAGCGGGATGAAGAACGGGTTTGCATCAACTACTCCCTGCGCCTGCCCGGGAATCTTCTCGGCGATGAACTTCACCGGCATCAGGTGGTCCTTGACGCCGGCCTTCAGGACGTCTTCTGTCTGGAGGAACGCCCGCGGAATCTGGTGCAGTCGCGCGATGTAGTCCTCGTAGTGCTTCACGGAATCGAACGGCATGGACAACGGCAGATCGGCGAGGTTGGCGTGAATTCCGCCGCCACCGCCGGAGCTGCTGAGCGGCATCTCGTACTCGTTCAGGTCGTAGTCCTGGACGCGCTGCTCGATCTGGCGCACGAAGAGGTCGTGGGAGATGAGGTCCTGCTCCGGGAATCCGACGGCAGAGAT
>JAYVZU010000298.1:0-4884 GCA_043783075.1 Rhodanobacteraceae bacterium | reverse complement strand
GCTCATACAGGAAGCCGAGAAGCAGGAACAATGCAGCGCCCGAGACCCCGTGGTTCAGAATTTGATAGATGCCGCCATCGAGGCCAGCAATCGTGAATGTGAAGATGCCCAGCGTCACATACGAGAGATGGCCGAGTGTCGAGTACGCCGCCAGCTCCTTCATATCCTTCCGCGTCACCGCGATCAGCGAGCCGTACACGATGCCAATCGCACCCAGCGCAATCATCAGCGGAGCCACGCGGTGCGACTGCTCCGGGAAGATCGCGAACGAGAATCGCAGGATGGAGTAGAGGCCAGTCTTACCGGCCAACACCATCACGACCGCCGTGGGAGCTTCGGAGATTGCATCCTTCAACCAGCCATGCAGCGGGAAGATCGGAACCTTGACCGCGAACGCCACAAGGAATGCCAGCGAACACAGCCACAGAGCCGGTGCATTGCCTGAGATCGAGTGTGTCGCAGCGAGCTTCGCCAGATCCGGCAACTGGACCGTGCCCGTTTTGAAGTAGAGCCAAAGCATCCCGACCAGCAACAGAGCCGACGGAATGAAGGCGTACACGAAGTATTTGATGGCGGCCTTGCGGCGGTCCTTGGTGCGGCCAAAAGTCGCAATCAGGATCGTCATCGGAACCAGTGTCATCTCCCAGAACGCGTAGTAGACGATGAGGTCGAGCGCGACGAACATGCCCAGCATCGCAACCTGCTGCAGCAGAAACAGCACGTAAAAGGTCTTCTTGCGCGAGTCGATTGTCTTCCACGAAGCCAGCACACCAAGCGGTGCCAGGAAGCCCGTCAGCACCACCAGCCACATGCCCATCGCGTCGACGCCGACGTGGTAGCGAATCGCAGGAGCATTGATCCAGGGAGTATCCTGCACGAACTGAAACGTCCCCGGGGCAGCACCGTTGTGATACCAGAACGGCAGATGCAGCGTAAACAAAAACGTCAGTAGAGTTACGAAGAGCGCGCCCCACTGCATGGTCTTACCCTTGTCCGGCAGCAGCGCCAAAACGACGGCACCCACCAGCGGGGTAAGCAGAATGACGCTCAATATGGAATGGTCGATCATCATGTCCTTAGTGCACCCAGATTCCGCGGCCGAAGATCATCACCGCCATCACGACTGCGGCGCCAAGTGCCAGCCAGCCTGCGTACGAACGAATATTGCCCGACTGCATCCGGCGCGTAGCCTCGCCTAGATCAACCGCAATCCAGCTTGCAAAGCGCGTGCCTCCGTCGATGACAACCAGATCGAAGCTCTTCAAGACGACCCGCGTCGCAAACATAAGCCCGGTTACGAACACCGCGTTGTAGATTTCGTCGACATAAAACTTGTTCGACACCAACGAGTAGAGCGGCGTCGCCTTCTTGGCAATAGAATTCGCAGTGCCAGGCTTCTTGGCATAGAACAACCACGCAAAGAACAGCCCGATAAGAGCCGTTGCGACTGACACGCAAGCTAATCCGAACTCAAGCGGGTGCGCTGCCGGCCCTATTGCCTCAACCGCGACGGGCACTGTCCCGAAGACCGGCTCCAGGAAGTGCTCAAACTCATTGTGTCCCCACAGTGCCGCCGGAACGCCAACCCATCCGCCGATGACCGACAGGATCGCCAGAACAACCAACGGCAGCAACATGATCCACGGCGATTCATGCACACCATGCGAATCGGGTTCAGCCTCAACCGTCAGCGTGGATGTGGCACTCGCATGAACCGGGGCGCCATGCTCGTGCAGAGTATGAACCTCTTCGAAGCGCTCCTCACCCCAGAAGGTCTTGAACCATAGGCGGAACATGTAGAACGAAGTCATGCCGGCAGTGACAAGACCCACAAACCAAAGCACTTTCGCCAGAGGGTTCGCGTCATGCGTAAAGACTTGATACAGAATCTCGTCCTTCGAGAAGAAGCCGGCAAACGGATAAATTCCAGCGATAGCGATCACGCCCATGGTCATCGTCCAGAATGTCACAGGAATCCGCTTGCGCAGACCGCCCATGTGCCGCATATCCTGTTCGCCGCTTAGTGCGTGGATCACCGACCCAGCCGCGAGGAAGAGCAAAGCCTTGAAGAACGCGTGCGTGACGAGGTGGAAGATCGCCGCCGAGTAAGCCGCGACGCCACAAGCCAGAAACATATAACCGAGCTGCGAGATGGTCGAGTACGCCAGCACTCGCTTGATATCGTGCTGCACCATGCCGATGCAGGCCGCGAAGATCGCCGTCGCTGCGCCGATGATAGCCACAACTCCCAGCGCGTAGGGCGAGCGATCGAACAGCGTATGGCATCGCGCCACCATGTAGATACCCGCGGTCACCATCGTAGCCGCGTGGATCAGTGCCGAGACCGGTGTAGGACCTTCCATCGCGTCCGGAAGCCAAACATAAAGCGGAATCTGTGCGGACTTACCAGTTGCTCCAATGACCAGCAGCAGAGCAATCGCGGTCAGGAAGCCGCCATGCACATCACTCGCGGCGATCGAGGCGAAGACTTTGTCAAAGCTCAGAGAACCGTAGTGCGCGATCAGCAGGAACATCGCCAGAAGGAAGCCGAAGTCGCCGATGCGGTTGACGATGAACGCCTTCTTCCCAGCGTTCGCAGCCGAATCCTTCTTGAAGTAGAAGCCGATGAGCAGATACGAAGCCAGACCAACGCCCTCCCATCCAACAAACAGCAGCAGGAAGCTTGCGGACAGCACCAGGACCAGCATGAAGAACATGAAGAGGTTGAGGTAAGCGAAGAAGCGCCAGTAGCCATCCTCATGCGCCATGTACCCGGCCGAGTAGAGATGGATCAGAAATCCAACGCCTGTGACTACGGCCAGCATGATCATTGTCAAGTGATCGACCGTGAACGCAAAGTCCACGTGGAAGCCAGTGACCTGAATCCACGGTTGCGACGTGACGGTCATTGAAAGCGGCGCTCCGGCGGCCTTCATCACCACCCAGATCCAGGCAACGATCGCCGCTGGCAGCGCGGTAAACATCAGCGCGACTCCCGTCACAGCGGCCCGCGGCAGCTTGCGTCCCAGCGTCCCGTTGATCAGGAAGCCGGCGAAGGGAAGCAGCGGAATAAACCAAAGTAGCGAAGTCGGCATATCGTTCAAGATCCTAATTGTGCATCAGGTTAATCTGGTCAACGTTGAGCGTCTTACGCGTGCGGAAGATGGCGATGATGATGGCAAGACCAACCGCAGCTTCGGCCGCAGCTACCACCATCACGAAGAAGACGAAAATCTGTCCGGAGACCGCGTGCCAGTGGTGCGCAAACGCGACGAAGGTCAGGTTTACAGCGTTCAGCATCAGCTCAATCGACATAAAGATCGAGATGATATTGCGCTTGATCAAGAATGCGGCGATGCCGATCGAAAAGAGAATCGCGGCGAGAATCAGGTACGCGGCGATAGGAACTTCCCCGTTTATCGAACTCAGGTTCATTACTGTTCCTCCTTGCGCGCCAGTACGACTGCACCAAGTATCGCCACCAAAATCAGAATGCTCGTCACTTCAAACGGCAGCAGCAGCTTGGTAAACAGAACCTGGCTGATCTCAGCAATGTTGCTGAGTGCACCCGCAGGAGCGGCGCTCAACCCAACGCTGCCCAGCGCCTTGCTCTCGCGCAGGAACACAAAGCTGAGCAGGCAGAAGACCGCCAGCGCGCCCGGGATTCCCGCGAAGTAAGCTGCGCGACTACCGGTGGTATGCTCTTCCTCGCCCGCATTCAGCAGCATGATCACAAAGACGAACAGCACCATGATCGCGCCCGAGTAGACGATAACCTGGGCCGCAGCCAAAAACTCCGCGCCCAACGACCAGTACAGCACCGCCAGCGAAAGCATCACCACCACCAGCGACAGAGCGCTGTTGATCGGGTGCTTCTGCAGCAGCAGATTCAGCGCTCCTGCAATGGCCAGCGCCGCGAAGATGATGAAGAGTGCAAGTTGCATGATTCGGTCGAGTCCTTTTCGAAGCCTACAAACCTAAGCAAAATCGTGTGAGGTGTCTAATCGATTGTAAAACAGCGACCAGCCTAAACCTTGGCGTGCAGCGCCATCGCCAGGCTGGTAAGAATAATGTTCACAATGGCAACCGGCATCAGGAACTTCCAGCCGAAGCTCATCAGTTGGTCATAGCGAAAACGGGGCAGGGTCGAACGGACCCAGATGTAAAGAAACAGGAACGCAAAAATCTTGAAGACGAACCAGAAGATTGACTGCAAACCCATCGCAACCGGGCCACCGAAGTCTGTCAGATGGCCGAACGGGCTCGAAGCGCCGCCGAAGAACATCAGCGTCGCGACACACGATACGGTGATCATGTTGGCGTACTCGGCCATGAAAAACATCGCAAACTTCATCGACGAATACTCGGTGTGATACCCGGCAACCAGTTCGCTCTCTGCTTCCGGCAAGTCGAATGGGGATCGGTTCGTCTCGGCGTACGCGCTCATCAGGTAGATGAAGAACGCCACAAACTGCAGCCCGCCGAAGATGTTCCAGCTCAGCGCGCCATGTGCCGACTGGGAATCCACAATGGTCCGTAGATTCAAAGATCCCGCGCGGAGAACAACGCCGACCAGCGAAAGCCCGAGTGCCAACTCATAGCTGATCATCTGCGACGTCGCGCGGAGCGATCCCAGCAGCGCAAACTTGTTGTTGCTCGACCAGCCCGACAGCGCGATTCCGTACACGCCGATCGAGGTAATTCCAAGAATGACCAGCAACCCAACATTGACGTTCGCGACCTCAAACAGGTCGACGCCCTTATATAGCGTTATCGCGCCAAACGGCACGACCGCAATCGAAACCAGCGCACAGGTCAGGGCAATAATCGGCGCGATCAGGAACAGCGGACGCTCCACCAGTAGCGGCGTCAGGTCTTCCTTCA
>JAYVZU010000297.1:0-1576 GCA_043783075.1 Rhodanobacteraceae bacterium | reverse complement strand
ATCGAGCTCATCATCACGATTGCGATCGTCTCTGTCCTTGCAGGCGGTGCGGTTCCAGTTGTTCGCTTTCAGGTCAAGCGGCAGAAGGAGCAAGAGCTGCGCCGCGACTTGTGGGCTATGCGCCGCTCTATTGACTTGTATAAGGACACCTCCGACAAAGGCGGTTTGCTTATCAAGGCAGACTCGTTCGGCTATCCTCCAGATCTCGACACCCTTGTCGATGGTGTTGAAATCCAAACTAAGAAGATTCGGTTTCTGCGTCAGATACCGGTCGATCCCATGACGGGTAACACAGATTGGGGTCTACGCTCCAACCAGGACGATCTTGACTCTGACTCTTGGGGAGGCCAGAACGTCTTCGACGTCCACACTAAAAGCCAAGGCACCGCACTTGACGGGACAAAGTACAACACGTGGTAGCACTGGCGATTGCATCTTCGGTCAGTAGAGAGTGAATGAGTAGCATGTCAGCCGGTTGCCTGAATCCCACGCATCGCGGAAACAATGGCGCGATGAATGGGGCACGGAGTTGTGGCTGGGATGAGTGGGACACCCGCCGCGCCCTATTGGTCAGATGATGTCTCAGGCGGAGGAACTTTCAAGATGTATTTCTCGATGATCTTGACCGTCCCGAGCACGATCAGGCAGTCTCCAACCGCAAATGGAAGCAGCACTAAAGGAGGGACTCGCCCGTTTGGCCATTGAACGAATATAAATATTGGGAGATGAAGCAATAATACTGAAACAATAACTACCCAAAACCACAAGTCCTTCCTTAAATCCCACCGAATCTTGATTGCCAACATTATCGAACCTAAGCAAACAGATACGGCCCTTCCGATATCATCTCGACCGAGAAAGCTAAAGAAGACCATAACAGGCAGCACCAGCGCTAAAAGTTTTAGGCCTGTATAGTCGGTGCGCTTATTGTTTTCGTTTTCTGGCAACATTATCGTTTTCCTGCCATGCATTTACCGTAGTTATCGACTACGCCGCCCTCGCCCTTGATGTCGTAATAGGCCGAGACACCAGAAACGAAATTGCCTAAGATTGGAATCATTTCGCTGCCGCCCTTTGCCGCCGTTTTCAAAGACTGAATCACGACAGGCTGTGTCACCTTATCGAGGACTGTGAGGGTACCGCCTGCTCCGGCAAGTGCATAATTGATGCCATTTCCGTTATACAGAGTGATACCAGCAGATGCGATCCCGCCCAGAACTTGCAAACCTCCTTTGATCTCATTCCCGCCGGGAATTGCACCAAAGATATCCAATGCGGTTGACGCCAAAGACAATGCCACATCCTTGGTTGCAGTGCAGGACCAGAATCCGCGCCCATTATTGGAGCCAACCGTCCCCCCAGCCGAAACACCTAATAAAGTTGGCCCCATGTCGCCGTAGGCGCTAACATCAACCGAGGCTCCGGAGAAAATTGCAGTGAGATTTCCGTTACTATCGAAGGTTCCACCGGCCACATTGGTAGCGTCGATGAAATACCCGTTGTCCGTCGGATTTCCGTTTGAATCGGTGGGGCAATCATAGTTTGCGCCGACCGTGACAGAGCCATTCGAGTTCAA
>JAYVZU010000296.1:0-14718 GCA_043783075.1 Rhodanobacteraceae bacterium | reverse complement strand
GCGTACCAACAACGCCAAGACCACCATCGAATGGAAATTTACCCGGAAGAAAGCCAGACTCAAACTCAAGTACAAAATGATGCGGTCGTCATACTAGTGATGGCAATGCTGTTAGGTGCTACGGGTTTTGCATCCGCACAGGCGGTTACCACGGATGTCGGTTGCCCTCCTCCAGAGCAGCGGCGTGGGCCGGGCGGACCTGGTGGCGGACCCGGAGGTCCTGGAGGTCCAGGTGCTGCACAGGGACGCCCCGAAGGACCGCCACCCGCAGAGCAGCCCACTGGCCCACCAAAGAAGCGCCTGCTGATCTGGGCCGATACACACAATGGCATCGCACAGCACGACATCGGCCACGCTGCAGCAATCATCGAAGAGCTGGGTTACAAGTCGGGGTTGTACGACAAATGGATTCGCACCGACTCCAACATCATCTCGCGCCGACCAAAGACGACAACCGGCGAACCTGCCAGCGGTGGGCCGAGCCTTTGCAATGTGGACGCCATCTTCTTTCTAGGTCATCGCGAGAGTGAGCTGGATACTCAAGGCCGCGCGGATCTACCTTGGTTTGTGCATGATGCTGGTAAGGGATTTGTTGCCGCGCATACCGCCGACGGAGCATTTGCCTCCTGGCCGGAGTTTGGCGAGTTGCTTGGCGGAAGGTACGACGAGCATCCGTGGAACCAGACAGAGGCTCCGCTGATCGTGATCGACAAGAACTTTCCGGGAATCAAGACATTCGGAAACGGCGGCAACTTCAAGGACGAGTTCTACCAGTCGAAGCAATTTAGCAGCGATCAGAACCACGTCGTGCTATGGCTTGATACGACTAACCTGGATATGACTCGACGTGGCGTGCAAGCTGGCGACTCCTATGCACAAGCCTACGCAAAGATGTACGGCAAGGGTCGCGTCTTTTACTCTGCACTTGGCCATGCTCCGGCCACGTGGGATGACCCCCGGGTGCAGGATATGTACCTCGGTGCGATCAAGTGGGCGCTCGGCCTGGTCGATGCTGACGTAACTCCGAATCCGCAGGCAACTCAAGCTGCGAATCCGGCAAAGTAAGTGCAATTACATCACTGAACTTTGATAGTCCCGCGTTCGCAATTCGGCGCGGGACTTCTCATTTAACCCAGACGACGGCGTTCTCCAATGTGCTGGATTCTTACATCCAGGTGACCAACGGCGGCAGATTCCAATTTCATACCGTACCGCCACGGTAACAGTCTTGTCGGGCACTCGCAGTATGACTACTATTCTCCCCATGTCTGCTCTTGTTCACCAGTCGGGTGCGTACTCAGATATCGAAATTAAAGATCGTGGCGAGCTTGTTTTACCGCAAGGCCGTATGGGCGAGATCGCTGCCTATGGACGTCCCAAAGGGACGCCGGAGCGTATCGCCGCTTACCTGATGACCGAGTATTTGGAGAAGCTCGGTGTTGAAGTGATCTTTGGTCTTTGCGGCCACACGGTCGTTGGCTTTTTAGATGCGTTGAGCAAGAGTACGATCCGCTACATCTCTTCGCGCCACGAGCAGGTATCGGCCCACATGGCCGAAGGCTACGCCCGCGTTACCGGCAAACCCGGCGTCCTGATGACGCACCTCAAACCTGGCTTGACGAACGCGGTTACCGGTATCGCTAGCGCGTCCCTCGATTCGATTCCCCTGGTGGTTCTCGCCGGCGATGTGCCTTCGTACTACTACGGTCGCCACCCGCACCAGCATTTCAATATGTTCCTCTATGGCGACCAGTTTGAGATCTGTCGCCCGTTCTGCAAGCGCGTCTATCGCGTCGATCGTGTGGACGATCTGCCGCGTGTTCTCGAGCGCGCCTTCCACCTGGCTGTAAGCGGCCGTGCCGGTCCCGTACTGGTCGACATCCCAATGGACCACTTTTCGTCGAATCTCTTCATCGATGCGTTCAGCAAGACACCGCCCGTAGTCGCGAAGCCTTCGATCGATCCGTCGACCGCCCTGAGGATTGTAGAGACGTTGGCCGAAGCAAAGAATCCAGTTTTGTATGCTGGCGGAGGCATCACGTCATCACTGGTTGCAGGCGCTCCGGCTCTCCTGCAGGAGCTGGCGGAGTTGCTTGAGATTCCGGTCTCGCACACGCTGATGGGTCAGGGATGTATGCCGGATGGGCATCCTCTAGTTGCCGGCCAGACCGGCTTCTGGGGCACCCCTGTATCGAACGCGCTCTGCCGCAATGCTGACTATATTCTGGCGATTGGCACCCGACTTGCCGAGGCCAACTCGAGCTCGTGGGATACCCGATACACGTTCAACATTCCGCCGACGAAGTTGATGCATATCGACATCGATCCGATGGAGATTGGCCGAAACTACCAGACGCATATCGGCGCTATTTCGGATTCGAAGCTAGCGCTGGAGCAGCCCATACTGGCGGCCAGAAAACTAACGCCACGCGGCCAGCGACCAGCCATGCGCAAGCAGATCGCCGACAGCAACTCGGCGTTCCTCGCAAACTTCAACGAACACTATACGTCCGACAAATTCCCTCTAAGGCCTGAGCGCATCCTGCGTGAGTTGCGCAAGGCACTGCCCGAAGATGGCTACGTCATCACGGACGTGGGCTGGAACAAGAACGGCGTGGCGCAGCAGTTCCCGTTCACCCACCCGGGCACATTTATCACTCCCAGCGGATTGGCGACCATGGGCTTTGGCGCGTCCGCAATGCTGGGTGTCAAGGTGGGGCAGCCGGACCGTGCAGCAGTCGCACTGATCGGCGACGGAGGTATGAGCGCGGCGAACACATCCGTGCTCGCCACAGCGATGGAAGCCAAGATTCAGGGCGTCTGGGTTGTGATGGACAACTCCGCATTTGGCGTTATCGCGGGTCTCGAAGATGCGAAAGACAACACGACCTTCGGCTGCGTGCACATGCGCGACGGGGAGCCTTACAGCATCGACTACGCAGCCATTGCGCGGGCGCATGGCGCTGTCGGAGTCAGTATTACTGCGGCCGATCAGGTTGGCCCAGCGATGGATGCTGCATTCCAATCCGACATGCCGACGCTCATTCATATCCCGATGGTCAATGTTCCAACTCCGACGCCTGGACACTGGAATATCAACGACATCTACCGCGCAGGAAGCTAATTCGGCGGCTCTAACTTCAATGCTGTTCTAGACCGTCTGGGGTAAGCCCAGGCGGTCTACCAGCATCAGGAACCGCGGGTCGGATCGTACCGATTCCCAACGCGGATCGACTTTCAGCGACAGTATCTCAATCCCGCGATCCTGCACGGCCTTGTCGAGCCACGTAAACCCTTCGTCGAGCCGATTCATTGCGATTGTCAGCAGAGCCAGATCAAACGGCGGTACATAGCGTTTGACCGCAAGCTCAAGCAGCTCATCAAGAATCTTCTGAGCCTCCAATATTTTGCCGGTCAGCGCGAAAACCCGCCCCAGCGCTGCGCGGAAACTCGGACTTTGCGGCGACAGTTGGATGGCGTGTTGGAAGGCGGCCGAAGCCTCATCAAATTCGCCCCGGCGCTCCTGCACAAAGCCGAGCAGAGAGTACGCAGGCGCAAAGTGCGGGTCGAGTTCAATGGTGTTGTCGCATTGCTCCAGCGCGGATTCGTAGTCGCCAATATAGAAGTGCATCTTGGCGAGATCGCGCGAGATGATCGGCGAGATTGGATCGAGAGCCTGCGCGATCAACATCTCTTCCCTCGCCTCTTCGTTTCGGCCAACTGGCGACAGCAACGATGCTGCATACCAGTGGTGCGCGGTCGAGTAGCGGAAGTCGAGGCTGATGGCGCGTTTAAACTCATGCTCGGCTCCAGCCCAATCCCAACCCTGCGTGCACTTCACATGGGCCAGCGAGGTATGCGCTTCCGTTGAGTTCTCGTCGCACAGCACAGCCCAGGCAGCGTATGAAACCGCCTTAGTCCAGACCTCCGCCGGTGGTAACCCCCCGTAATGTCCGAGCAAGCCGTAGGCATCTGCAAGGCCGGAGTAGGCCTGGGCGAACTGACCGTCTTCGGCAATCGATTTTTCGAAGAATTCGACGGCCTTGCGAAGGCCTTCCTCGGTACGCTGATTCAGGTGGTAGCGGCCCTGCGTATAGAGGTTGTACGCCGCAAGATTCCGGGATGGCGGCCCCATCGTTCTGCGCTGCCCGCCTTCAACAACCTCAGCTTCCAGCGTTTGAGCAACGGTGCGCGCAACCTCCTCTTGCACCGCGAAGCTATCGTCGAGAGTGCCGCTGAGGGAGGTCGACCACATATAGCAACCGCTTGCGGTGTCGATCACATTTGCCATGATGCGAAGGTCGTTGCCAGACTTGCGGACGCTTCCCGTGATGACAACAGCAGCGTTGAAGCGGGTCGCCGCCTCATCGAGATCCCACTCACTGTCTTTGCTGGATGGGCCGTTCCAAACCGCAAGCCGTACCGACTTCAGCTTGGTGATGGTGTTGATCATCTCCTGATCAAGTCCGGCACAGAAGGACTTTTGATCGCCAAGTGGACTGAGGTCCGCGAACGGCAGCGCCAAAACTGTATTGCGACTGATCAATAGAGGCGTAACGGTCTTCTTTGCAGGCGCAACCTTGTTGACATTGGCTGACTTGAACGTGACCGCGTATCTCCCCTTGGGAACCTCAAGGGTCAACTCGTCCGGAGCAGCTTCTTCAGCGTAGTACTTCTCAAGCTGCGACCGCGGACGTCGCGCCTGCACGCGGACGATGCGGTCGAACCGCGGATCGAAGCTGGAGTCGCGGCCGAAGACCTCGACCCCGACAGAGAACTCCTTCAGCTTCTCGGCACGACCAGCTACTGTCTCTTTAACGATGAAGTCGAGAAAGCGCTTGATCCTGTCTGCCTGCCGAAATGTCTTGCTGGCGAGAATGCGACGCAGTTGCTTGGTGATCAAGTCAAAATCGACGCTCGCTGCCGGTGTTGCAACCTCTTCAGCCCTGCGAAAATGTACGCCATCCGACGCAGTCCTGGCCGTGATATCGGGCCTCTGGCTACTGTGTCGCTACTGTTCCGGGGAACGTTCGAAGCGCGGCGAGGAATAGACTCACCGCATGAACGCGGATGCACCAATCGACGTCATCATCAGCGAAGTGGGCCACGCGACGGCCTTCAGAACATCAAACGCACCATGCCAACCGAGACCAAGATCCGGTGGGTGCAGGCGCTCGCAGGGGCCGGGCTGCGGGAGATCGAGGTAGCCTCGTTTGTCCCGCCGAAACTGCTTCCACAGATGGCAGACTCAGCAGAAGTAGTGTGTGCCGCACGCAAAATTGCCGGTCTGAAAGTGTTGCACTAGCGCCGAATCTCCGGGGTGCTGAGGGTGCGCAGTAGCCGGTGTCCATACCATCAGCATGCCGGTTTCGGCCTCGCGGGCCCACAGCATGGCAAATATCCGCAAGTCGCCGGAAGAGGCAGTGGAAGAGGTGCGGCGAGTCCGGGAGTTCCTCGATAGCCTGCCTGCCGGGACCCGGCCATCGCTGGAAGTCGGGATTTCGACCGCCTTCGGTTGCTCAATTCAGGGGCTTGTGCCAGAAGACTTCGTCATGCAGATTGCCGTAATGCTGGCCGAAGCTGGAGCCGAATCAATCGGTCTTTCGGACGGCGTAGGCTATGCGAATCCGGTGCAGGTTCGTCGCATGTTCACAACGCTTAAGCACGAAATCGGCGACAAAGCCGGAGCTGCCCATTTTCACAATACGTTCGGCCAGGGGTTGGCGAGCGTCGTCGCGGCGCTGGAGGTTGGGGTAACTACCTTCGACTCATCACAGGGTGGGATCGGCGGCTGTCCCTATTCGCCCGGGGCTTCAGGCAATATCGTCACCGAAGACTTGGTATTTCTGCTCGAGTCCATGGGGCTTCGCACCGGGGTGGACATTCCAAAGTTGGTGGCGGCACGAGCGTTGACCAGCGAAGGTCTGCCCGGCGAAGTGATGTATGGCCACGTGCCCAACGCCGGGCTACCAAAGGTATTCCACTACGCCAACGAACTCGAACCGCCTAGATAGTGGCGAATGGACGACCAATCTCTGGAGTGCTCGCAACGGCCATCTGCTGAACGCTCATCGGACCCGCAAGGTAGCCGTCGCGACCGGCTTTAACTCCCGCTGCAAACGCAGAGGCCATCCTGACTGGCTCTATCGCGCGAGAAACCGCCGTGTTGAGCAGTACGCCATCGAAGCCCCACTCCATCACCTGGCAAGCGTGCGAGGGAAGTCCAAGTCCAGCGTCAACAATCATCGGAATATGCGGGGCGCGCTGCCGAAGCTCTCGCAACCCGATTGGATTACGCGGCCCCTGTCCGGTGCCAATTGGAGCAGCCCACGGCATCAAAACCTCGCAGCCAGCGTCCATCAGACGCATACACAGAACCCAGTCCTCCGTGCAGTACGGCAGCACTTGAAAGCCCAGCTTGATCAGTTCCGTCGCCGCTTCGACAAGTCCGAAGGGATCGGGCTGCAGATTTACTTCATCGCCGATTACCTCAAGCTTGATCAGGTTCGTCGCGAACAGTTCGCGAGCCATCTGCGCTGTATTTATCGCCTCTCGCGCACTGTGGCAGCCCGCCGTGTTGGGCAGGATCGTGCGCCCAGTCGCGCGCAGGATGTTCCAGAAAGACTGGCTTGCATCCATCCCGCCGGAGGTCTGGCGGCGCACAGAGACAGTCAGCATCGCGGGATCAGCGGCAGTAACTGCATCCGCAAGTTGGTGCGGGGATTCGTAACGCGCCGTGCCGAGCAGGAGCCGGCTGTCATACTCCATGCCGTATATCGTCAGCGGGTCGTGCTGTTCTGTCGTAACCATTTCAACCTCCGGCCGCGGGGTGGACGATCTCGATCTCATCACCGGGATAAAGCCCGCACATCGCGTACTGATCTCTGGGGACAAACTCTCCGTTGCGCGCAAGAGCGAACGGAGGCTTCAGCGAAAGTCGCTGCAACAAGGCGCTGAGGACCGGCGGCTCGGGCAAAGGCTCAGGCTTGCCGTTCACCGTCAAAGACATGGCACCGCCTCCTCACGCAGCGACTCGCGCAGGCACTTCCACTCCAAGTTGTTGGCAGCATCTTGCGGGCAAGCCAACCAAGCCATCGCAGATTCGACCACCGTTGGCGAAAGCAGGAACCCATGGCGGTAGAGCCCGTTGATGCGCAGTATCCGGCGGTCGTGATCGAAGTGAAGGGCTGGGCGATTGTCTTGAAGCGCAGGCCGGACCTGCGTGGCGAATTCGAGGATGCGGGCCTCCGCTAGCGCTGGCAGCATGGAGTACGCAGACGAAAGCAACTCTAGCGCCCCGCGAACCGAGACCTCGGAGCGGTCATCACTCTCGATGCTCGTGGCTCCAACTACAAGCCGTCCGTCAGCCCGAGGCACAACATATACCGAGTAACGCGGATGCAGCAGGCGCAGCATGTGATTGAGTTCAATCTCCGGCGCGTGGAGTCGGACGACTTCCCCGCGAACGCCGCGAAGTTGCGGCCAGTCAAGCTTTGCACCCATGCCACGACAATCCACTACCGTGCCCGCCTTGGGCCAAGCGCCGTCTTCGACTGGAGTGTTCCAGTAACATTCAACCCGCGCATCCTCAAGTCCAGCGGCGACGGCATGGAGAAGTTCGCGATTGTCGACCTGCGCCTCGCCCGGCAGGAGCATCGCGCTCGGAAACCCGGGTCCGACAGCGGGTTCCAACTGGCGCAAACCGGTGGAATCGATCCACTCAAGATTGGTAGCCCTGTCGCGCGACCGCAGCATCGATTCAAACCGCCGCGCCTCCCCCACATCTTCCCTATGCCAAAGCAGCAATGTTCCGGTATCGCGGTAAAAAACTGGCTCCGGCAATTCACCCAGCCACTGCGGCCACAGAGCCAAGCTGTTGCGGCCCATAGCAACGATCTCGGCGTCGGCGTCGACGGCCTCCGCCGCGGGAGTGATCATGCCAGCGGCAGCCCATGCGGCGGAGCCCTCGCCGAGGCGGCTAGCGGAGTCGTACAGGGCTACCTTCAGCCCTGCACGCGCCGCTCGCCACGCCAACAAGCGCCCCACTAAACCGCCGCCGACGACCGCTAGATCAGGCTGCGTCACAGGTACACCTCGGCCCCCCGCTCGATGAATTCGCGGGACTTTTCAGCCATTGCCTCTTCCGTTCCAGAACCATACTTGGCGCGGATCTCCTCCGTAATCTTCATGGAGCAGAACTTCGGCCCACACATGGAGCAGAAGTGCGCCGTCTTGGCGCCATCGGCCGGCAAGGTCTCATCGTGGAACTCGCGTGCGCGTTCAGGATTCAGGCTCAGGTTGAACTGGTCTTCCCAGCGGAACTCGAAGCGCGCCTTGGAGAGTGCGTTGTCGCGAATCTGTGCACCGGGCCAACCCTTCGCAAGATCCGCCGCATGCGCAGCAATTTTGTACGCAATGATACCCTCACGGACATCTTCCTTGTTCGGAAGCCCGAGATGTTCTTTCGGCGTCACATAGCATAGCATCGCGGTGCCATACCAACCAATTTGTGCAGCACCGATGGCGCTGGTGATGTGGTCATAGCCGGGAGCAATATCCGTGATGAGCGGACCGAGAGTGTAGAACGGAGCCTCGAAGCAGTGCTGCAGCTCCTGCTCCATGTTCTCCTTGATCAACTGCATCGGCACGTGGCCGGGGCCTTCGATCATCACCTGAACGTCCTGCTTCCAGGCGCGCTCGGTTAGCTCGCCGAGGGTGTGGAGTTCAGCAAACTGCGCCTCGTCGTTCGCGTCGTACGAAGAACCCGGCCGCAGACCGTCACCGAGCGAGAACGAGACGTCGTAGGCTTTCATGATCTCGCAGATCTCGTCGAACTTCGTGTACAGGAAGTTCTCCTGATGATGTGCCAGGCACCACTTCGCCATAATCGACCCGCCACGCGAGACGATACCGGTAAGGCGATTCGCTGTCATTGGGATGAACGGGAGACGAACACCTGCGTGGATGGTGAAGTAGTCGACGCCCTGCTCGGCCTGCTCGATGAGCGTGTCGCGCATCAACTCCCAGGTAAGTTCCTCGGCCTTGCCATTCACCTTCTCCAGCGCCTGGTAGATCGGCACGGTGCCGATCGGCACAGGCGAGTTGCGGATGATCCACTCGCGGGTCTCGTGGATATTGTCTCCAGTCGAGAGATCCATGATGGTGTCGGCGCCCCAATAGGTGGCCCAGATCATCTTGTCGACCTCTTCCGCGGGCGATGAAGTGACGGCTGAGTTGCCGATATTGCCGTTGATCTTCACACGGAAGTTGCGCCCGATAATCATCGGCTCAAGCTCCGGATGGTTGATGTTCGCGGGAATAATCGCGCGGCCTGCAGCAACTTCCTCGCGGACGAACTCGCCCGAAACCTCGCGGGGAATCCGAGCACCAAAGGAATTGCCGCGATGCTGGCGCAGCAGCGCGGAGTAGGCGGGATCCTTCCGCATCTGGTCCAGCTTCAGGTTCTCGCGGAGTGCGATGTACTCCATTTCCGGCGTGACGATTCCCTGCCGGGCGTAGTGCATCTGGCTCACATTTTTGCCCGCAAGTGCACAGCGCGGCTTGATCTTGCGCGGAAAGCGCAGGTCATAGGTCAGCAAATCATTCTGCCGAAGCCGGCCGAAGGCGGAGGTGACTCCGGTGAGTTGCTCGGTATCCTGGCGCTCTTCAATCCACGCCTTACGCAGCGGAGCCAGACCCTCAGCGATTTCGACATCGGTATCGGGGTCGGTGTACGGGCCGGAGGTGTCGTAGACCGGGAGCGGCGGGTTCTCTTCGAGGCGATCACCCAGCAGCGTGGGCGACAGTGCAATCTCGCGATACGGCACGCGAATATCTGGGCGGGAGCCCTCAATATATTGCTTGCTGGACGCAGGATATGGGGATGGCTTGACGATATTGGCGAAGGTGACAGCGGTCTGGGACATGGAAATCCTCTCGTCTTCAAAAAAAGATGAAACAAGAGGCTCTCGCGATAGGACCCGGAACGGCGGGTTTACTCTCGAAACCTTCCCACGCCGGCATTATCCGGATCGGGTTCGAAGGGTATCTCTCAGCCCCACATTTTGTGGAACACCCCTGTTTCAATAGTCGGATTAGAGCATGACGGGGCGAACACAATCAAGGGAAGTGGGCGAACAATCCGCGGGTGTTACGGTAAACGACCGCGAATGTTGACGAGATTGCTTGTTGCCAAGCCACCCCGGTATCCGTGCCACGCTAGGGACACCACGAGGGATTTCATGGATCAGGCAGCATGGGCACGACGTACATTTCTGAAGCGAGCCGGACAGGGATTGGCTTCGCTGCCGTTACTTTCCGGGGTTAGCCTTGTCGGGCAGACCTCCGCCAAACATAACGCCCCGGTGGTCGCTCGGAGGCCAGCGGTTCACCTAAATGTCCGGGATTTTGGGGCCACAGGCGACGGCAAAACCAAGGACACGGCGGCAATTCAGCAGGCGCTGGACCGCTGCAGCGTACTCGGCGGCGGTGAGGTTCTGGTTCCGGCTGGTGACTACCTCACCGGGCCTATCGCACTGAAATCAAACACGTTACTGCGGCTCGAAGAAGGCGCAACCCTGAACGGTTCCCCGGATATGGCGGACTACCCACTGACGCAAGTCCAATGGGAGGGCAAGTGGATCAAAGGCTATCTCTGCATGGTCTCAGCCATGGACGCCGAGAATATCAGCATCGTCGGCAAAGGCAAGATCGTTGGCAGCCCCACGGTGAAGGGACGCGTCGATCGAAAGACCCAGCTTCGGCTGCCGGCCCTGATCGAGTTCACAAGCTGCAAGAACGTGCTGGTGCAAGATTACTTTACGAAGGACTTCGGCATGTGGTCCATCCATCCGACCTACTGCGAGAACATTACGTTCCGCAATGTGGTCGTTCGGAGTGGCGCTGATGGAATCGACCTCGACTCCTGCAAGCATGTCGTGATCGACGGTTGCGACTTTGACACTACCGACGACTGCATTTCGCTGAAGTCCGGGCGCGGGGCCGAGGGCTATGCGATCCTGCGGCCAACTGAGGATGTCCGCATCTCCAACTGCACATTTCTGGACGCCGTTTGGGCTTGCATCGGGATTGGGTCCGAGACCTCTGGCGGGATCCGAAACGTCCACGTGGAACACTGTAAGTGCCTGGGGGCGCGTACGTTTGCGATCTATATCAAGAGTCGGCCGGGACGCGGGGCGTTCATCGAAGACATCTATATAAATGACCTCGAAATAAATGACCTCGAAGTTTCAGGCGCGAAGGCAGGCTTCCTGCGGTTCAATATTCTCGATAGCGGCAAACAGGATGAGGTACCGGTCCCCGGCGACGAAGGAATTCCAACGATTAAGAACTTCCACTTCAGCAATATCAAGGTCACAGATGTTCCGTGGCTGGTCGATGGCCTGAATATCCACCCCAATAAGCCGCTGGAAGGTTTTTCGCTGACTAACGTCACGGGAACCTGCGGCAAGGGGATTTCGCTGGCGAACATCGAGCACGCGGAGCTGAAGAACATCAACGTGATCGGCTTTACCGGGCCCTTGCTGAGTACCTGCAACGTCACAGGAACCGGGCTGGCCGGGGCTGTTCCGCTGGAAGCAAAGAAGAATCCGGAGGCGATTCCCGTTCCGGCTACGCCATATTCTCTGCGTTAGGGCCTGCTTCGGCTCAATACTGACCTGTCAGTTTGTTATTAGTCTTGCTGGGCAGTTCTGTGCCCCAATAGGAGCCGTGGTGTCGCAGCTAGTGGTAGCGGACGAACCGAAGACACGGGGGCGGCACCGGAGTCTGGAGGCTGCGGCTTCCATCCTGAAAGCCGCGCTCTACCTGCTGGAACGCAAGCCACTGCGCAAGGTGACGGCCGACGCGATCGCGCGGCGGGCCGGAGTCAGCAAGACGACAATCTATTAAATGGTGGCCCAACAAGAGTATGGTCGCGTTGGATGCCTACCTGGGTGGGATGACCGAGCGGGTAGTCATGCCGGATACCGGTTCGGCGGAGTTGGACTTTCGGATTCAGTTGAAGTCGGTGACGACGTTTTACAAGTCGCCGCTGGGGCGTCTTTTCTGCCAGTTCATTGCAGAGGGCCAGAGCGATCCGGCCTTTCCAGCGATGCTTCGGGACAGATTTCTGACCGTCCGACGGGATGCGGCGCGTGTGATGTGGCGGCGCGGGGTGGCCCGCGGAGAGATTCGCAAGGAAATCGACTCTGAGATTGTCCTTGATCTGGTTTACGGTCCGATGGTCTTTCGCCTGCTTGTCGGACACGGAGGATTAAACGATGACGAATCTGAAGCAATGATTGCAGCAATCTTCGGGGGGTTTACGCCAACCCGGATTTGCCCGTGACGCAAACGAGGCGTGAAGCGTAGCTTCTATGAGTCTTCGACTTTGCGTAGAGCGTCTAACACTTAACTCAATAGTGAATTAACAGTTTAGAATCGAGACACACGCTACCTATACAAAGACAGCTGGTTTTGATTGGATAAATCAGCGCGGGTGGGATGCGAACTTTACATCCGCCCTGCTCCGAAACATCTAGCCTGAAAGCCCCTAGGAGTTCCGATGTGGATTGTCCGTCTCGCACTCAAGAGACCTTACACATTTGTCGTGATGTCGCTGCTGCTGTTCATCATCGGCCCGGTCGTGGTGGCGCGTACGCCAGTCGACATCTTTCCAAACATAAATATCCCGGTGGTTTCGGTGATCTGGAACTACGCTGGCTTGTCGCCACAACAGCTGAGCGACCGCATTGTCACGCCGTTTGAACGCAACACCACGACGACAGTCAACGACCTCGAGCACACTGAGTCCCAGACACTTCAAGGTGTTTCCGTCGTAAAACTCTACTTCCGGCCAACAGTGAATATCTCCCAGGCAGTGGCCCAGGTGACTGCCTCGGCACAGTCCAATCTGCGCCAGTTCCCCCTCGGCACGACGCCGCCTCTGGTGATTCAGTACAGTGCCTCCAGTATTCCTGTATTGCAGTTGGGTCTCGCCGGCAATGGCTTGACGGAGCAGCAACTCAACGACTTCGGGCAAAACTTCATCCGTACCCAACTTGCGACGGTCCAGGGCGCTTCCATCGCATTTCCGTTTGGCGGGAAGCAGCGGCAAATTCAGGTCGATCTCGACACCTCAAAGCTACAGGCGTATGGGCTGTCGGCCTCCGACGTCGTAAACGCCGTCAGCGCACAGAATATTATTCTGGCGGGCGGCACGGTAAAGATGGGCAACATCGACTATCCGCTGGAGACGAATAGCGCTGTCACCACGATTGCCGCATTGAACAACCTGCCGATCAAGACGATCAACGGCGCGACGATCTACATCCACGACATCGGCAATGTGCGCGATGGGTTTCCGCCGCAGCAGAATATTGTTCGGGTGGATGGCCAGCGATCGTCTCTGCTGAGCGTCCAGAAGACCGGCAACTCTTCGACGCTCGACATTATCGCGAATGTACGTGCGGCGCTCCCTGCGATTCTGAACCAGTTGCCGCCTGCTATGCGAATTACACCAATTGCAGATCAGTCGGTTTTCGTTCGCGGTGCAATCACTGGAGTTGTTCGGGAAGCTATCATCGCTGCCTGCCTGACAGCGGCGATGATCCTGATCTTCCTCGGAAGTTGGCGCTCCACTATCATCATTGCGGTCTCGATTCCGCTCTCGATCATCTGCTCGCTCCTGATGCTCGCCGCGCTGGGCGAGACGATCAACATTATGACCCTGGGCGGGCTTGCACTCGCGGTCGGAATTCTCGTCGACGATGCAACGGTTGAGATTGAGAACATTAGCCGAAACCTCGAAGAGGGCAAAGAGGTAGAGGACGCGATCCTGACCGGGGCCGCGCAAATCGCTGTACCCGCCTTCGTATCGACGATCGCAATCTGCATTGTGTTTGTGCCGATGTTCTTCCTCAGCGGCGTCGCAAAGTTCTTGTTCGTGCCTCTCGCCGAGTCGGTCGTCTTCGCGATGCTGGCGTCTTACTTCCTCTCGCGTACCATCGTGCCGACGCTGGCGAAGTACCTTCTGAAAGGCCATGAGCATGACCGAGTCGATCAGGCAAAGAAAAGCCGAAACCCATTCATTCGCTTTCAGGTCACCTTCGAGCACTACTTCGAACGGCTGCGCGATTGGTACTACGGTGCGCTTGGCTTCTGCATGGAGTTCCGTGCGGTCTTCCTGATTGCAATCGTTGCTTTCTGGATTGGCTCGGTTGTTCTCCTCGCTCCATGGCTTGGGCAGGACTTCTTCCCGCAAATCGACGGCGGCCAATTCAAGCTGCACATCCGGGCCCACACCGGGACCCGCGTTGAAGACACGGCACGAGTTTGCGACCAGGTGGAAGATTTGATCCGGGCGGAGATTCCGAAGTTGGAGATGGGCACGATCATCGACAATATCGGCGTCCCCTTCTCGGGTCTCAATCTTTCGTATTCAAACTCTGCCACAGTCGGAACAGCCGACGCCGACATCCTCGTGACACTCGCGGAGAAACACCGCTCGACGAGTGAGATTACCCACGAACTTCGTGACAAACTACGGCAGAATTTTCCCGGCACTGAGTTCTACTTTCTGCCAACCGATATGGTCAGCCAGATTCTAAACTTCGGCCTGCCAGCGCCGATTGACATCCAGGTCATTGGCAGTGCAGTCGATCAGGATCATCGGCTGGCTGAAAAGATGCTGGAAGAGATCAGTCATATTCCGGGTAC
>JAYVZU010000295.1:0-4920 GCA_043783075.1 Rhodanobacteraceae bacterium | reverse complement strand
AGGCATTCCACATCAACTCACTCCCTCAATCCTTTGTGTTTGATCGCACGGGGAAGCTGGTGGCGCAGTCTATCGACATGCGGACCCAGCGCCAGTTTCTGATGATGCTGAGTAAAACGGACTTACATAACTAGGCTGCGATCGTGACAAGGTGTAGCGCTAGAAACGCAAGACCTACCGTGACCACATCTTCGGCTAATGCGACGGGGAAGTCAGGGTGGCCGCGTCCGATGGTGATATAGCGGCGCAGGTGGAAGCCGAGGAAGGCACCGGCCAGGGCGGAGACCGCGCCGAGGAGAACTCCGGCTGCGAGCGGCATGTGTAGGCTGGTGACGACGATTGCGCCGACCAGACCGCCGAAGACGATGCGGGCGCCGAGTGGTGCGGGTGCGGTGCGGTTGGGGGTCTGGGGGAGCTTGTCGCCGATGTATTCGCCGAGGGCGCAGACGGTGAAGACGATGGCCGAGATGATGTTCGCGGTCCAGAACGCCCATGTGCCGGCGACCTGCAGGTGGCCGGTGTAGGCGAACCAGCAGACGACGGCGATGGGCGTCATGGTGCGGTTGCCATTGGCACCGCCGAGGATCGGGATTGCGAGGAACCAGGGCATGAGGTGGACTCGTGGTTTGCGGAGGGCCCGGGGCTAAAGCCCACATTTATGTGGGGGCGTTTGACCCCGGACTGAAGTCCGGGTGTATCTCAGGAGCAAAGACAATGGCAACGGCGGTTAGTCGGACCCCACGCGAATCCCAGCTAAAAGATTTAGGCGCGGAGGTATTCGTAGAGGGGGAATTGTTCGGCTAGTTCGCCGACTTCTCCGCGAATTTTCGCGAGGACGGCGGGGTCGTTGCGGTTTTCGAGAGCTCTGACGATCCAGTGGGCGATCGTGAGCATCTCGGTCTCCTTCATGCCGCGTGTCGTCAGCGCCGGTGTTCCGATGCGGATGCCGCTGGGCTTCATGGGCGGATTCGTGTCGTAGGGAATGGCGTTCTTGTTGACCGTGATGCCGGCCGCGCCGAGTGCGACCTCCGCTTCCGAGCCGAGGATTCCCTTCTGGAAGACGTCGATTAGCATGAGGTGGGTGTCGGTGCCGCCGGAAATAATTCGGAAGCCCTTCTCGGCGATCGCAGCGGCGAGGACCTTGGCGTTCGAGACGACCTGTGCGGCGTACTGCTCGAACTCAGGCTGCAGTGCTTCGCGGAAGGCGACGGCCTTGGCGGCGATGATGTGCATGAGCGGCCCGCCCTGCTGGCCGGGGAATACGCTGCGGTCTATCCCTGCTGCGAACTGTTGTTCGCAGAGAATTAAGCCGCCACGTGGTCCGCGGAGCGTCTTGTGGGTGGTGGTGGTGACGATGTGGGCGTGCGGCACGGGCGAGGGGTGAACTCCGCCGGCGACGAGTCCGGCGAAGTGTGCCATGTCGACCATCAAGTAGGCTCCGACCTTGTCGGCGATCTGGCGCATGCGGGCGAAGTCGAACTGGCGCGGATAGGCGCTGCCGCCGCCGATGATCATCTTGGGCTTTACTTCGATGGCCTGGGCCTCAAGCTGGTCGTAGTCGACGACTTCGGTATCTTTGCGGACCTGGTAGCCGGCAATCTTGTAGAGCTTGCCGCTGAAGTTGAGCTTGTGGCCATGGGTCAGGTGGCCGCCGTGGGCGAGGTCGAGGCCGAGAAGGGTGTCGCCGGGGTTGAGCAGCGTCATGCATGCGGCGGCGTTGGCCTGGGAGCCGGAGTGCGGCTGAACATTGACGTGGTCGGCGCCGAAGAGTTTTTTGGCGCGCGAGCGGGCCAGATCTTCAACGATGTCGGCGAACTCGCAGCCGCCGTAGTAGCGTTTGCCGGGGTAACCTTCGGCGTATTTATTGGTGAAGACGGTTCCTGCGGCTTCCAGCACGGCGCGGCTGACGAAGTTCTCGGAGGCAATCATCTCGAGACCTTCGTGCTGGCGGAGAACTTCCTGCTGAATCTGTGCGGCGATCTCCGGGTCGGAGGCGGCGAGGGTTGCGGTAAGGTCAATCGACATATCATCAATCTTATGCCAGCGGAGGCGGTGGAATGGGAGATTGAAGAGGGAAAAGCGGATTCTGCGATTGGGTGGAAACTATGGGCTGGGCACGGTTGATGGCGTGGAGGGTTGCGAACAGGAAAGGAGCCAGGCAGCGAAGCCCGGCTCGGTTTCCTGTGTGCGGGTGTCGCAAACCCAGATCAAGCAGCGACTAGGTGGGCTTTTTTGGCAGGTGTCGCTCGCGGCCCTTCCGGCCCGTGGACAGCGTCGGAGTATTGGAATTGCACTGGGACAGTTCCGCCATTGGCCGTCAGACGAACTTCCTGAAAGACCTTCGACAGGTTGTTACCGCTCTCGAATACGGGGAAATCTCCGCACTCTTCCCCTTGCCTGGAGGTCCAGCCGAGGAATTTGATTGCGTTTGGATCGTTTCCAGCGCGGATCGCGTCCTCAACATCGGCATCGGTCCGCGCTTCGCATAGCTCGTGATAGAACGTCGCGACGACGTTTTTCCAGGGATGGTCAAAGATTGCGATCCCGTTCTCCGTCCCATCCGCCTTCTTTTCCGAATAGACGCCGACTGCGTAGTAGATGGTCTTGCCGTCTGCCGTGTGAACTGATCCGTGGTAGCCGCCCAAACCATGCAGCGAGTCGACTTCATCCGCCTGCGGAGCCACATCTTTTTTGGCGGCCATTGCCTGCGCGGCGAAGGCTGGAGTGGGTGCAGCGTTGTCGTTCAGGACTGTTCCCGGCGGCAGCATGTAATTGAAGACCGTCGAGGAGAGACTGCGTCCCTGAAACTTCCCTTGCGATGCCATCGAGATGACGAGCGCCTCGATGTCTCCCTGGGAGACGAGCGCAGGGGCTGGTCCGGCGAGTTTCTGCGAGCCGTCGAATGTGCTCGTGATCTTGCCGGGGAAGTATTGCTGCATTACGTTGTTCAGGCTCTGATCGACCATGGCAGCCGCAAGGCTCATATCGATGTTGGCGACGTCGGTACCCGGCCAGGCATCTGCGCCGACGTAAAAGTTCATGAAGTGCAGGTCGGCGATGGTCTTGCCACCGTGGAAGTGCAGGTCATGGGCTGGGGTGGGTTTTTCGCCCGGAGCGAGCGCCATGGCACTCGGCAGGCCGACACGTTGGCGGTAGACATTTTCGGCGTGAGACCCGCGCCGAAAAGCGACGTTAAGTGGATGTATATGCATTTCCTTGTTCATGAGACACCTCGTTAAAGATTTCCCGTTGCTAACTTGTGGAGTTAGTCGCTCGTATCCATCCTGCTGTTGGAGCCTCTGCGGATGCAGCGCTCCATAGCTCCTGTATACGACGACACGTTGACCCGGGGACAAGCTGCGACGGCTGACAGTCGCAGGAAGGTGAAGAGTTACACCATCTAAGAATCATCTCGCCAATTCAAAGATCGGCGGGCTGAATAGTAGACCTTGGGTTGCGGATATGTCCAGTATGTAGTTTTAGCTCTGGGGGATGGTATTGGAGTGAGAGCAAATGCAAAGGAAGAAGCAGATTCCTTCGCTTCGCTGCGGAATGACAAACAAGAAGTGCGGAATGACAAACAAAGGGGGCGGAATGACGAACCAGGAAAGTATTACGGGGTGACGAGCGATGCTTGCTTTACTTCGGTGGAAGCGAGCTTTTTGTAGGCGCTGCGGATGAAGGTGGAGAGGTACCAGGCGTCGATGTATTTGTAAGGAGTTTCGCCGGTGGTGTAGTGGCCGCAGGGGAGTGTGCGGTCGATGCAGTCGATGTTGTGTGCGGCGAAGGTGCGGATGGCGTCCTGCGAGAACTCTTCGAGGAAGGTGAGGTCGTATTTGGCGTGGACGACGAGGACCTGCTTGGGGTTAGCGGCGAAGCGCTCCATGTAGGCCATGGGGCTGATGCCGCGGAAGACCTCGCGGAGGGTCTCCTGGGTGAGGCCGGCCTGGGCGAAGCCCTCGCGGATGTGGCGCGTGCTCTGGCCTGTCCAGACGACGTCGCCGAACCAGGTAGACGCGTGGTTGAAGGCACAAACCCGCAGGCGGGCATCGTGCGCGGCGGCGATGAAGGCGTAGCAGGAGCCGAGGGACGTTCCGAGGACGCCGAGTTGGTCGTAGCCCTGTTGGTTCAGCCAGTCGCAGCAGGAGCGGATGTCGACGACAGCTTGCTGCGTTGCGGCCATGGTGCGGCCGATGTTGGCGGAGCAGGCGTAGTCGGAGCGCTCAAGCTCGGCTGGGCGGCGGATGTCGTGGTACGGCTTCGAGAGGCGCAGGCAGCTGATGCCGAAGCGGTTGAAGATCTCGCACAGAGCGTTGTGGGAGAAGGCGTCTGCGTTCCACTGCGGCATGACGATCAGGGCTTGGCGCGGCTTGCTTCCGTCTTTGGAAGGCGGGGCTGGAAACCAGCGGGCGTTGACGTGGTCGTTCTCCGGGTGCGGGGTGCGGACGCCGGAGGTGAAGCGGAGGAACTGCGCCTTGCCCAGCTCGCCGGACGCGGCTTTGCGTTTTAGCTCGGCGTCGTGGGCGAGCGTCTCGGGGCGGATATTGGTGGGGAAGAGCTGGGGGTGGCGGGTTTCGAGGCGGAAGTCGGTGGGGGTGGTGTAGCCGAAGAAGTCCTCTGAATTTGCGACCAGCTGGGTGCTGAGCGCGGTCATACGGCTGAGGTCGTCGGGATACAGTTCGGCTGCGGCGAGAGCTGGCAGCCAGTCGAAGCCCCATTCCAGCGGGCGGACGATTCGGTTGGTGTCCCGGGTGGTGAGGGTGGTCTCCCAGGCGAACATCCATTTTGCATAAAGCCGAGAGAGCATTCGGTTCAGTTTATCAAGGTGCGGGTGGCAGTTTATCGGGAGGGATTGTAAAGACGAAGAAAAAGCGAAACACTATCCATGCTGTGCGATACGAGGAAAACCTGTCTTGTTTG
>JAYVZU010000294.1:0-4921 GCA_043783075.1 Rhodanobacteraceae bacterium | reverse complement strand
GGCATTTCATGTCGACGAGGTCGCACGCGTGGAGCAGGCCGGTTCGCTGGAAGAGCGGCTTGAGGTTTTTTACCGCTGCTGGACTCGAAAGGAAGCGCTCCTAAAGGCTGATGGACGGGGGCTGATTCTCGAGCCAACTACGTTCGTCGCAGGATCTGACGAGCCGAAGGAACAATGTGTCAACTTGCAGGGGTTGTTCCCTGGGAAGGAGTATTTTGTGCGGGCAATCGAGGTTGGATCAAGGCACCGCGCGGCGCTGGCGACGACCGAGCGGGGTGTTGCAGTTCAATTGGTGCAATTTCCCACCAGAATGGGGGCGACTTTTCCAGAGTAACTGGTGTTCTAGAACTTCGGAACCTGTTTGTTTTCAGTCAAAGCGTAGCAGTAACGACGGAAGTGTTACTTCCCGGTGACCAAATCAGAGCAAATGTGGGATTGAGCTGCAACCAGCGATGTCCTAATCTCCTTTCAAGATGCAAGAGCTGTCGATGTATTCGACGATAGCAATGGATTTGTAATTTGCAGTTTTGAGGTTTTTGAGGAACTTTGTCTATGCGGAATAAGACGCCCAGCACTGTTGCACTGTTTGGCCTCCCAATTACCAACGTCACGATGGCTCAGGCTGTCGCGCGTGTAGAGGAGCATATTCTTTCGGGACGGACGCATCAAATCGCAACTGCCAATTTGGACTTTGCGCGGAACTCATTGAAGGACCAGTACTTGCAGCGCATCATCTGCGATTGCAGCATGGTGCTTCCAGATGGTGCTCCTATGTTGTGGGCGTCGATCCTGTTTGGGACGCCGCTGAAAGAAAGAGTGACCGGCGTAGACCTGATTCCCGAACTCGCGAGGTTATCAGCAGAGCGCGGTTATGGTATCTATCTGCTTGGATCGAATGAAGATAGCTCTCGGCGGGCGGTTTCCGTACTGCAACAGCGTTTCCCCGGAGTTCGCATTGTTGGGCGCTCCTGTCTGGAAGTTGCACCATTGCATGAGATGGATAATGAGTGTCTACTACGCGACATTGAGGCCGCGAATCCCGAGATTCTGCTGGTGGCGTTCGGCAATCCAAAGCAGGAGATCTGGATCCATCGACATAAAGAACGCTTGAAGGTTCCGGTGGCAATTGGGATCGGCGGAGCTCTGGATATGATCGCCGGAAATCTGAAGCGTGCTCCGAAGTGGGTGCAGCGGCTTCAGATGGAATGGTGTTTCCGGCTCGCGCAGGAACCGTTTCGCCTGCTTCCGCGGTATGTACGGGATGCGGTGGCTCTATTGGTTCATCTTCCCGTTGGATTGGCTGCGAATCGTCTGCAACCGGAAGAGCGTCGGCATGGCCGATTGAGGATCGAGGTAGATGGCTCGGTGCGGGTGATTGCCACTCCGGCCAAGTTGAGCGGAGATGTGTGCGCATGGTTGGCACGCGAGGCGAAGTCTGCGGTGCTTGCCGGGCAGACGATGGTCGTAGATATGTCAGCTACTGTACGTGTTGAGGCTGATGGTTTGGGAGGGCTACTGGAGGCCCGTCGAATCCTCTTGAATGAGGGGTTGTGGATCTGGCTGGCGGGCATGTCGAATCCAGTTCGGCGCGTAATGCAGTTTTCTGCCATGTCGGATCTGTTTCGGATCGCGGCGACCCCTATGGAAGCAATCCACTTTACGATCGCGGCACAATCGCCGGTTTCACGCGGAAATGAGCCGATGCGTACGATTGGAATGCGGGGAAAGTCCGTCGGTAGTACATCCATTGCCAGGGCGAGTTGAGCAGGTTCGCTGGCGTAAATGCTTGAAGTTCCTCGCTGCGGTATTGGCATCGTGCTCGGCTGGTTGGGTGCGGGAAAGTTTGGGGCAGGGCAAATGAAGCAGTCTGCAATCACCGCTGGATACCTCCGGTTGGTGCCGGGTGTGGTCTGTCTGATGCTTGCGCTGCCCTGTGTCTCGCAGCAGGTTGCTCCCGAGCTGAAGACGAATCCGCTTACTGCTCTGCGCGAGTTTGAGGGGCCCGCAAACCAGGCCTACACGCTTGGCGCCGGGGATGAGATCTCGATCGACTTCCCGGGTCGTCCGGAGATGAGCGTAAAGCGGATTGTGGGGCCGGATGGCCGGATCACGTTATCGCCTGCCGGATCGATCGGCGTCGCCAACCAGACACGCGAAGATGCAGCCAAAACGATCGCCAAGGCGTTCAGCCCGTTATACACCAGCCTCACAGTCAGTGTCGGAGTAGACAAGTACACGTCGAACCGGGTGTTGCTGCTGGGAGCAGTGGAGCATCCGGGCATGGTGACGTTCGATGCGCCTCCGACTCTGTTGGAGGTGCTGACCATGGGCGGCGGCATCTCGAAGAATAGCCAGGTCAATACAATTTCCGGCTCGGCAAATCAAGGCTATATGTCAGCCGCGGTGCCGGAGCGTTGCGCCATCTATCGCGGCTCCGAGCAGGTGATGTGGGTCGACCTGAAGGGGTTGATCGATAGCGGTAGCGCGCTCGCAGATCTTCGGCTGAAGCGTGGAGACATCGTGTATGTTCCATCCGCGTCGGAGCGATATGTTTCAGTGCTGGGGCAGGTGAGCCATCCGGGAGCGTTGCCGCTCGATGGCAATACGACGCTGCAAAAGCTCTTGGCCGAGGCTGGTGGCCTTACAGTTCTGGCGGGTCAGAATCCAAATATTCAAGTTGTTTCAGCCGCGACGGGAAATAGCCGCGTGATTTCGTTCAAATCTCTGCTGCAACCGAACGCATCTGATCTTACTTTGCGGTCGGGCGACGTCGTGTTCGTCACGGAGAGTGGCTTCAATAAGTTTGCGTATGTGCTGGAGAAGCTCTCACCTCTGGTCAGTATTTTTACAACCACGGCATTGCTAAACCGCCAGTAGTCCAACGCAGTTAGAGATTCAAAGGATGGAATGAGCTTCACGACCAACAAGTCGACGCGGGAGGAGGGGGCGCAGACTGCGTTTAGCGAGCAGTTGGCGCGCAGGCATACCTCCGCCCCGGCGTTCAATCCGCAGATCGTTCGCAGCGTCCGGATGTATTCAATGCTGGCAGCTTGCGTGGCGGCGGTCGTGCTGGTTGGCCTGGTCGGTTTCGCGTTGATGCAGAAGTCGGTCTATCTGGCCATCAGCCAAGTCTACGAAGAGCCGACGACTGCCAAGATTCTAAGCGATCCCTCGACTGCAACGTTCGACGCGAACAAGTACGAGAACTTTCTGGGTGAGCAGATTCAGTTGATCCAGC
Organism: Rhodanobacteraceae bacterium; assembly: GCA_043783075.1. GTDB lineage: Bacteria > Acidobacteriota > Terriglobia > Terriglobales > Acidobacteriaceae > Edaphobacter. The sequence continues at coordinate 1,683 of JAYVZU010000294.1, read as the reverse complement.
GGCTGGACGTACTTACCGCCGCGATGAACTCATTGCCGTCCGCGACCTACCAGGAGTTTGGGCCGACGGCGTCGCTCGCGGCCGAAGCGATTCAGGCCCAAATGAAGGTGGTTCGCGTAGCCTCCAGCTATCAGGTTTCAATCAGCTTGAAGGGAACCGACCCGCGGAAGACCGCCGATATTGTGAACGCAATCACTTCCGCGTATCTGGCGACAGTTCGTAAGACCAGCTCCGAGGAGTACGACCAGCGGACACAGTTACTTGGCGAGGAGCGCCAACGCATCGAAACCGAGCTGCAAGCGGCCAGAGCCGAGCAAACCGCGCTGGGAGCTAGTATCGGCGTGGCGAATCCGACCGGGGAGAGTGGAAACCCATATGACGCGGAGCTGAACGGTATTCGAACGCAGTTGTCCGAGGCTCGCGCGGCACATGATGTGGCAGCGGCGCAACTTGCGTCGTTGAGCGGAGTCGGAGCGTCGCGGGCGGATGGCCTAACCGCTGCGGCTGAAGAGCTCATCGCTGGTGATGCAGGCCTTGGAAGCATGAAGGCGACAATCAGCCAGCGCAAGGCGCAGCTGAACGAACAGATGTCCGGTATGACGTCCACCAACCCGATCTATAAGCAGAATCTGGATCAAATCGCGGATCTTGATCGCACACTGGATCGGATGACCAGCGATCTGCGCGATAAGGCGGCTCGGCGGCTACAGGATAAGCTGCGTACTGACTTGCAGCGGACTGGCGACATAGAATCAAGACTCAATGGTCAGCTCGCCCGCCAAATTGCGAATGCCACCAGCGCCGCGCCCCGCCTGCAACGGGCCGGGGAGGTCGCAGCGGATATGAAGCGGCTCGATGAACGCCTGGCGGCCGTGGAAGATGCGTTGCGCAGCCTGCGCATGGAATTGAGCGGCCCCGCGCAAGTTCGGTTGTCGCTGCCTGCTACGACTCCGGAGCGTCCCGAAGCCAGCCGCAAGAAGCTGTTTTTGTTGCTTGCTCTGCCGCTGGCGTTGGTAGTTGGCATCGCGGCTGCGATTCTGGCTCGCAAGCAGGACAAGCATGTTTATGCCGGGGTAGATATCGACGAGATCCTCGGATTCCCGCCCATTGCAGTGCTTCCGGCCAGGGGAGAGGTTTCGACGCGGGTGTTTGAGGAGTATGTGTTGCGCCTCGCCGCAGGAATCGAAAGCGCCTACCGCAACAGCGGGGCGCGAATCTTTCTGTTTACGGCGGTCAGTCTAACGACAGACATCGACCCATTGGCAACTGCATTGAAGCAGAAGTTTAAGGAGATCGGCGTCAACATCATCGTTGCCACGGCCTCCGATATGCTTTTGCCGACAGAGGAAAGCTCGGCGACAACCTCGAATACTCTGCATATGGCGCCGGACGAGATGGCTCGACCTGTTGTGCATTGGGGCGAGGGTTTTGTCGCGGCCAATGTCGCAAAGATGAAGTCCGAGCATGGTCTCGTCCTGATTGAGGCTGAAGCTATTTTGAACTGCGCGCAGACCGAGTACGTCGCTCGCTGTGCGGATGCAACGATTCTGGTGGTGGAGTGCGGCGTTACGACGCGGCCCGAACTATTTCAGGCTGCCGAGCTGCTACATCGCTTGAATGTGACTGGCATTGGCGCGGTGCTGGAAGAAGTTCAGCTCCGGTACGCGGACGTTGAATTCCGCA
>JAYVZU010000293.1:0-4926 GCA_043783075.1 Rhodanobacteraceae bacterium | reverse complement strand
ACTTTCGGAACCCAACTTCTCTGCCGCTCTCAACTTTGCGCTTCTGGATCGCGGGTTGCGGAGCATCTCCTGCTCGACCGCAATCACTGGCTTTCGGGTCAACACTTCAAAATTTCCTGCGTCCTTCCAATCTTTGAACGCATCTTTTACGAGCCGGTCTTCCAAGGAGTGGAAGCTGATCAAGACCAGCCTTCCGCCCGGCTTTAGTAGAGAACCCGCGCATTGCAGCAGCGATCGAATCTCGCCCAACTCATCATTCACTCGAATCCGGATGGCTTGAAAGGTTCTGGTAGCGGGGTGAATCTTCTCTCCATATATTGGAGGGGCAGCGCTCGAAACGACTTTAGCCAATTCCGCTGTCGTCGATATCGGGCGCGCCCTCACAATAGCTCTGGCGATTCTCCGCGACCTCCTCTCGTCTCCGTATTCGTAAATCAGGTCGGCCAGTATGTTCTCGTCCTCCTGATTTACCACTTGCTCAGCTGACTCCCCTTTGCTCGGATCCATACGCATATCCAAGGGGCCATCGTGCCGAAAACTGAATCCTCTGTGCGCCTCGTCCAACTGCAGGCTGGAGACTCCGAAGTCCGCCAGCAGACCGTCAAGACTGGCCGCTGCGATCACTTCTATTGCCTCCGAAAACGCCCTGGGGTGATAGATCACCTCCGGCATCTCCGCGCCAAGCTCCGCCTTCAACTTCTCAAACCGGGCCTTGGCCTGCTGCATCGCCTCCGGATCCCGGTCGAAGCAGATCAACTTCCCTGCCCCGCCAAGCCGTTTGGCGATCTCGGAGGAATGCCCCCCGAGCCCCAGCGTGGCATCGACTACAACGCCGCCGGGCCGCACATTCAGATATTCCAACGTCTCTTCTAAAAGAACTGGGATGTGAGCGGGTTCCGACATCTTCAACCGCCTTCCATCCTCCCCTGAGGGACAAAATCGTTGGTATTACAGGCCCAATGCTGCGAGTGCCGCCTGATCTTCTGCCGTGAACGGCGTCATTTCCTGCTTGAACATCTCGTGGTTTACTACTTCGAGATATCCGGGTTCCAGCTTTCCTGCCATACCCAAAACAACTGCTTCGCCCTTCAGATTCGCTGCCGTTCGTAGAACAGGTGGCAATTGAATCCGGCCTTGCTTATCCATCGTGACCAGCGCCCCGTAGTAGGCCGCCAACTGCTGAAACTTGACCCGAACCGGGTTGGAGGGCGGCAAGGTAGCCAGAGTGGCTTCGCGCTGCTCCCATTCCTTGATCGGAAACAACTGGGCCTTTTTGCCGTCTATCGAGGTGATGAAAAACTTTGCTCCGTCGCCCAACTCCGCATCGATCAGATCCTTGAAGGCACCAGGCAGCTTGAATCTGCCGGTGTCTTCGATGCTCGCGAGAGAACTGCCTCTAAAAACGTCTGCCATGTCGCTGAACCAACTTCGCTATCTTGTATCTGGGCCGGATGGAGTAGATTTTGGGAGTGATCTTGATGCTTTGATTCCGATCACGTCCTGATTTATCCAAATCTTTCCAAATTCTTCCAAAGCCATAGTCGCTTGAGCGCGGATTGATGTCCAGCGCTAAATTGCGTTTTGGAAATAATCGTTTTGCACTGAATGTGCAAAAACCTAGATTTGCGGTGGATGAAGACCTAAACCACTACAGGTAGTGTTGGCGGAGATGGTTCCGATACGCTACGGATACTTGCCGGAGCGATTGCGCTCTGGTAGGCGAAGTAAAAGCGAAAGCGTCTATTCGGGAGACTATGGCTGTTTTTTGCGGCGGAGGAGCCACATCAGGTAGGCGAGGACAATCAGGTTCGCCAGCAGCAGCGCCAACCGGACCCAGTTGGGATCGCGGACCAGCTCGAAGACTTCCCACGGTAGAAACATGACGGTGAGAGTCAGGGTAAGGTACTCGGCCCAGACTTTTTCGAGCATCAGGCCGACGCCTTCGGTCAGAGCAAGCGCGGAGTAGGCAAAGGTAGCAAAGCCGATCTCGCGCAGGCGATGGGCGTCGATGCGATCCACCTGCGACATGAGGAATGTGACGAAGCGGCCTTCGGGATCGCGGTGGAGAATCTGGGCCAGCCGCATGGCAACATTGCCGAGATCGCGGTTGATCAGCTTCAGGGCTCCGACGCCGACGCAGAAGAAGAAAGCTGACTTGGCGAGCTTGAAAAGCCCGATGGCGAGCAGGCCGCGGTCGTGGTGAGGGTGTTTGCCCTGCACTGCCAGATCCGCCGGATGTTCCTGTATCGCGCTTTCCGTCATAGCCCCACCACTCTCAGTTGACTCGTTGGAAGTCGCGATGTCAACGGGGGTCAAAACTTCGGTGTGTGTTTTTTGCCCTGCACAATCGCAAAAAAATCGGATGCAGATTCTTTCGGCTTAGATGCGTCACATTGACAGCCACGTTTGTGCGTGGACAATTTCTTCGCAATCCAGTCTTGTCATCGCCACGTTATTGGAGATGAACGCCTGATGTGAAGGTGCAACGCGAACTATAGAAACATCAAAGGATGATACAGCCATGAATTTGAAGAAGAGCCTTTTCGCTTCCGCCGCAATCGCAGTTCTCTCTCTAACCTCGCTCCACGCTTCGGCCCAGACGAACCCGAAGGTTGGCGGCGCTGATATGTACCCCACCAAGACGATCGTTGAGAATGCGATCAACTCGCCAGTCCACAAGACCCTGGTCGCGGCTGTGAAGGCTGCTGGTCTGGTCGACACGCTGAACTCTGCTGGCCCGTTCACGGTCTTCGCTCCGACCGATACTGCGTTCGGCAAGCTGCCCGCCGGTACCGTCGATACGCTCGTCAAGCCGGAGAGCCACGACACGCTGGTCAAGATCCTGACCTACCATGTCGTTCCGGGCAAGATCAGCTCGCAGGATCTGGTCAAGATGATCAAGGCTGGCAATGGCAAGGCTATGGCGAAGACGGTTCAGGGCGAAGAGTTGACCTTCACCCTCGTCGGCAAGAAGGTCATGATTACGGACTCGAAGGGTGGAATGGCGACGGTTACTGTGGCGAATGTCTACCAGTCGAACGGCGTAATCCACGTCATCGACACCGTTTTGATGCCGTAATTGCAAATCGCAAGTTGCTCTCCCCAGAGAGAAAGAGAGGGCACCCAAAATGGGTGCCCCTCTTTTTTCATCCCACAAAAGGGTTATTCGTTACTACAACGTTATTGTGCAGTGAGGGTCGGAGAATGATTCGGCCTCGTTACGAGGTGACTGTATGAACGGCTTGCTACCAGCTTTGTTGCAAGATCTGCGCATTCTGAATCGCCTGACACTTTACCTGCTTCGCGGTGAGCTCCCAAAAGTGAGTCAAACCGCTCGGCTGAACTACTTGTAGCCCTCCCCCCCCTCTTCAAAACCTCTCTTTCAAGGTACGGCGCATGCCGGTTGTTCCGCGTATAACGGAACTAGCCAGTATGCGCCATACTTTTGAAGCCGAACAGTGGTTGCCGTATCGAGTTGAGTTGGTGTTTGCGTTCTTCGCGAACCCCGAGAACCTGCCGCGCCTGATGCCCGCATGGCAGAAAGCCCGGATTGAAGAAGCCTCTTTCGCTCCACCACCCCCCAGACCCGTCGCGGCTGATCCGGCGTTGCGGATTCGCAGCATCGCCGCCGGCGCAGGGACAAAGATGACGATCAGCTTCAAGCCGTTTCCCTACTCGCCGATGCGCGTGCCGTGGGATGCCGAGATCACCGAGTTTGCGTGGAACGATCACTTCTGTGATGTGCAGCATCGCGGGCCGTTTGCGTACTGGAAGCACTGCCACAGCATGCGGCCAGAGTCGCGGACCAATGACCATGGCGAGCTCGTAGAAGGCACCCTGCTACACGACGAGCTGGAGTACGAGATGCCCTTCGGCGCGTTGGGCGAGTTGGCCCACACGATTGCTGTCAGGCGGCAGATTGGGAAGATCTTTGCGTTCCGTCAACAGAGGACGGCGGCTCTGCTGCCGCTGATGCGGCCTCAGAAGTCGGTTTTGAGCAGTACGGAGTATTAGGGCGAATTACGCGAAGGGATGATGCCGCCCGAAAGACAACTACGTAGATTCTGGCTTTGCCAGAATGACGTCGGTGGCTGGTTTGACGGTTTAGAAACGGGAAATTTGCTTCTAGGAAATAACCGAGAGTGTGCAAACCCACCTCAATTGGGATGGAACTGCAATTGAGATGGGGCACCCTGAGATTTTCTAGCCTACAGCGACTCTCAGGGGCTTGGCTTCGGCGAGGACGCGGATCTGGTCTACAGCCTTCTCCATTGCGCCCTCGGCAGTTAGGCCATACTTGGCGCGCAGAGCTTCTGGCTTGCCATGCTCGATGAACTGATCCGGCCAGCCAACACGAACGACCGGTACGCTGAGTTCGAGTTCATTGACGCACTCCAGCAGAGCAGAGCCGAAGCCTCCGGCGAGAACGTGGTCTTCGAGCGTGATCAGCAAGCGGCAGCGGGTGCCGTAGAGGTGGATGCAGTCGCGATCGACCGGTTTGGCGAAGCGTGGGTCGATGAGTGCGGCGCTGAGACCCTGGGCTTCGAGCATCTTGGCTAGCCGCTCACCCTCGCCCATCATGGCTCCGAGCGCGAAGACTGCGACGTCGTAGCCGTCGCGGAGAACTTCGGCCTGGCCGATGGGAATTGCCTTCGGCGTGGGCTTCACTGCGACGCCGGGGCCAATACCGCGCGGGTAGCGAATGGCTGACGGACCGTTATGTAGCATCGCGGTGTACATCATGTCTGCAAGCTGGTCTTCATCGCGCGGATTCATGTGGATGATGTTCGGAATGCCACGCAGATAACTGATGTCGAAGAGGCCGTGGTGCGTCGGGCCATCGTCGCCGGAGAGACCGCCGCGATCCATACAGAAGACCACTGGCAAATCCTGCAGGCAGACGTCGTGGACGATCTGGTCAAACGC
>JAYVZU010000292.1:0-14984 GCA_043783075.1 Rhodanobacteraceae bacterium | reverse complement strand
GTGACGGAGGATTTCCGCCTCCTGCACCTTGACCTGCTGCTCCTTCTCGATCTGAAGAACTTTGACCTGCTCGGCGACAACCTGCTGCTGCATGACGTTGGTCTGGAGCTCGTACGCCTTGTCGGCCTGCGCCTCCTGGCGGCGAGACTGTTCAAGATACTGCGCCTTTTGGATCGACAAGTCACGTTGCGCCTCGGCCTGCTTCCCTAATGATGCGGTCTCGGCAATGACGCGATCCTGGTCCGACGCGGCCTTCGCGACTGCGGCTTCACGCAAGGCGTTGGCGCGCCTGATGGCTGTATCGCGCTCGGCTTCCGCAGAGGCGATCTCCGCGTCGCGTTTGATGCGGGCAACGTCCGGCCGGCCCATGTTGGTGATGTACTCGTTCTTGTCGCGGACCTCGCGAATCGTGAACGAGATGACCTCAAGTCCATCTTCGACATGTCGTCGAGGCAGGTGGAGCGCATGCGCTCGGCAACCATCTCGGGCTCTTTGACAATCTGCTCGACCGTAAGCTGTCCGATGATGCCGCGCAGATGGCCTTCCATGACGAGACGAATCAGGCTCTCGCGCTGGTCGGGAGTCTTCGATAGGAACTGCTCGGCGGCAGTCAGAATGGACTGTTCGTCGGAGCGAACCTTGATCTGCGCAACAGCTTCGACCGTGACCGCGACGCCCTGCTTGGTGTAAAGATCCTGTTGCGGGGCAACGTCGAAGCTCATGAGCTCGAGCGTGAGTTCGCGATAGGTTTCGACGACGGGAAAGATGATGGCTGCGCCAGACTTGATTACGCGCGGTTTACGAAAACCGTAGACGATGATGGCCTGGTTGGGCGCGGCTTTGCGAAACATCTTCGCGATAGAGATAAGAAGGGCCAACGTAGCGATGACAATCAGACCGAAGATGACGGCAGAAGCGTTCAGCATTGGGGTAGTTCCTTGTAAAACTCGGTTAGGGGTTGAGGTTTAGGGGCAAAGTTTGGCGTTGTTATCTCTGCCAGTTGTGGGGGTCTTCGAGTGGCGTCACGTAGGCAACGCCCTTTTCATACCGCAGCACCACGACTTCAGTGTCGCGGGGAATTGCTTCGCCATTCTCACTGCGCGCGGCTGAACCTCGCAGAGCGCCCGTCTGCGAGAAGAGAATCTCGCCGATGCCACCGGGGCGAATCTCGTCGGCTACTCGCGCAACAACTCGGTCCATACGCGTGTCTTCCGGCGACAACACCTGCTCGCGCGGCAGCAGGAGTTTGAACAGGAAAAGATAGAGGATACCCGCACCGACGAAGCCAGAGACCGCGGCGAGCAGGATGACCAGCAGCATCACCAGTGGGCTGTAGTTGTTCAGCAGATATCCGGCGCCACCAAACCAGCAGAGAAACGCCGGCAACGTGAATCCGTTGATCGCAGACATCGAACCTGCATGATGAGGATGGGCATGATGCGCGTGGACGTGCATATGGCCGAAGTGCAGGCGGCCAAGCCCACTGAATGCAGCGAGGATGCTGAGGACGAAACCGAGAGTGAAGCAGGTGAGATAAAACGTGTTCATCGTGTGGCCCTCTTCTTGCGGGCCGGTGTTTCCGCGTGAGAAGCATCTTGTGTTGGGTTGAGAACAGCGGTTAGCCGTTCGACCAGCGCTGACGTCTTGAGGATCGATTCGAGCAGCAACAGGCAGCCGCGTGAGTCGTCGTAGTGCGCCAGAGCCAGTAGTGCACGGCAGACGTCAGGATCTTTCCGCCCGAAGCGCTCGGCCCCGGCAACCAGCCACAAGTCGAGCTGGTCTTCGAGAATCTCGACGGTGCGAAGCTCGGCCTGGAAGTTCTCCGCGTCATCGACCAGGTAGCCAGGATGAACCTTAAAGAAGCGCGCCAGCAGCAGCCTCGTAGTGTTGGTGAGGTGAGGCCGCGCACCCGACTCGATCTGCGACAGATACGACTGCGAGATGGTCTTCCCCTTGGTCTCTTCGCCGATAGCCCGGACAAGCTCTTGCTGGGTCATCGCACGGTCGAGGCCGCGGAGAGAGCCTTCCACCTCGCGGAGATAACGTATTTTTTCTGCCAGTTTCATGAGCGGATCGCCTCTATTGCGATCCGTGATAATCGGATTGCAGATTGTGATATCGCGCAAGACAAATCAGAATTGGACGCAGTGCCGTCACTGAAGCTGGAGGCATCGGTGGCGATGGATGAACTATTCGGGGGGGAGCTAGAGCGACTTCATATACGCGAAAGCGTGGAGCCCGGTGTTGTAGAAGTCTTCCGTAAGCAGTAGCTGCTCAAAACCGGCAGACTCGTAGAACGCTATCGCCGATTCGTTGCTGGTGTAGACATGTAGCTGAATCGTCATCGCACCAGACACAGCGACAAGCCGTTCTGCCTCCACAACCAGGGCCCGGGCCATACCCTGCCGGCGGAAGTCCGGATGCACATCAAGCGTAGTAATGTAGGCCGAGTGAAGAGCTTTGCGGCGAGTTGGATTCACGACAATGAACCCGCGTACTTCGCCCTCTACTTCAGCGATCACAACGATCGCTTCAGGATGGGTAGCGTACTTGCGCATCGACCGGAAGTCGAAGCGGAAGGGCTTCTCGAAGCACAGCAGGTCCAGCTCGTGCATAGCTTCGACGTCAGCAGGCGTACCGGGGCGCAGAGTAAATTCTGGCATCCGGGCTATGCCGACACGGTAAAGCTGTCTTCGGAGCGGGTGACGGCACGGTAGAGTGTGTCGCGCTCGAACGGGATACGCCCGGCTTCGGTGATGAGGCGGATGAGGTCGGCGCGGCGCATGCCCTGGGGCGTGGTGGCTCCAGCGTCGTGGTAGATTTTTTCCTCGACGACGGTGCCGTCGATGTCGTCTGCACCGAAGCGCAGGGAGATCTGCGCCATCTGCGGCGTGACCATCTGCCAGTAGCTCTTGATGTGGGGGAAGTTATCGAGCATCAGGCGGCCAACGGCGATTTGCCGGACATCCAGCATTCCGGTCGACTTATTGATGTGCGACAACGCGGTGTTATCCGGGTGGAACGACAGAGGGATAAACGTCTGGAATCCGCCGGTGTCGTCTTGCACTTCGCGCAGCCGCATCAGGTGGTCCACACGGTCTTCAATCTCTTCGACGTGGCCGTACAACATGGTCGCGTTCGACCGGAAGCCCATCTTGTGGGCTGCGCGGGCAGTCTCGAGCCAGTCGCCGCCGTCGATCTTGTGGTCGCAGATGATGTGGCGGACGCGATCGGCAAAGATCTCCGCTCCGCCGCCAGGCATGGAGTCGACGCCAGCTTCTTTCATCTGGCGAAGCGTCTCTTCGATGGTCATCTTGCCGCGTTTGGCCAGGAAGGAGATTTCGACCATCGTGAAGGCCTTGATGTGGACCTTGGGATAGCGCTGCTTCAATCCACGGACGAGGTCCATGAAGTACGAGAATGGCAGGTCCGGGTGCAGGCCGCCGACGATGTGGAACTCGGTGACTGCATCTATATAACCCTCGCCAGCCGTTGCCCATGCCTCTTCGAGCGCCATGGTGTAGGTGTCGGCCTCGCCTTTTTTGCGGCCAAAGGCGCACAGGCGGCAAGACGCAACGCAGACGTTGGTCGGATTGATGTGGCGATTGACGTTGAAGTAGGCGATATCGCCGTGCATCCGCTCGCGCACCAGGTTGGCCAGCCAGCCCACCGCAAGGATGTCGCCCGAACGGTAAAGAGCGACGCCATCGTCAAAGTTGAGACGCTCACCGGCCAGGACTTTGGCTGCGATCGGTTCGAGCGCGGGGTCGTCGGTCTGGAACGAGTGGCGAGGGCGAGATAGAGGCGCTGAATTCATAGCTGATTCCATTCTAGACCCGCTAATCCTGCTTGGTTTGAGTGGATGAAACTCCCTGGCCGGTAACCGCCGCCTGCGCGGATGCAAGCGGAGCGACCGGCGACACCATCATCCGAGGCTGGACGACGATTCCGTCGAAAAGTGTAGCAGCAATGATGTGATCGTCCATCAAGCGGGCGAAGCGTAGGTTCCAGCCGGTATCGGTGAAACTGACCCGCTTGGACGGCATTTGAACGGTAAAGACGAGGCTGCTGTTGCCGCTGGTGGTGATCACGATTCGGTCCGACGGCTCGTCGTAAAAGATATTGTTGACCGCATTCAGGTACAGATCCTCGGGCACGGACCACGATTCACCACGGTTGGCGGTGATGAAGACCCCTTCCCTGCCGCCAATCCAAATTTCACCCGCTGCGTCGATCGCGATGGCTGAGATTTGGGTGAATTTCTCGGGCATTGCGACCGGCTCCCATGTGGAGCCGCTGTCGTTGGAAACTCGTACGTCGTGGAGAGAGGCGGCGACGACGTTCTTTTTTGCCGCAGCAAGAAAACGCCAATCACCATCGCCGTTCGGGTCGGCCGCGGCCCAACTCAGGCCGTTGTCGACGGATGTCAGTAAGCCAACCGATGTGGTAGCCAGAACGGTATCGCCGGCGGTAGCGACTGAGAACACGCTGCCATCGAACACGCGTGAACTGCTGGGAACTACGACCGAAGTACGGCGGGAGACGCGAGAAGTGGGCTTCCCCTTGGAGCCGACAGCCTTGACGGGTAAAATCTTCGCTTTCGTGGTGTGCCGTTTTGCTGAGAGCAGTTGAGCCTTCGTCGGTTTGCGCGACTTCTTTGCAGGCGCAGGAGCCGAAACCGGCTCTGCGACTACCTCTGGGGTGGCGACGGCGGATGCTTCGGGTGACGGCGGAAGGTCGGGATTTATGGGAACTGGAGGCCGCGTGATGATGGCCTGAACGGATTCGTGTTGAGCGGGCAGGCCCGGGGCGGATTCAATCCGAGTCCACGCCAGAGTAAGTGAATCCAGACGAAATAGCCCGTGGGCGGTACCGGCGATCATGGTGCCATCGGGGGCTTGGCCGATCGAGAAGACGTCCCGTCCTTCGAGGCCGTCGCTGCGCTGAATCCAGCTCTGGCCACCGTTGTCGCTCTGGAAGATTCCGCCCCAGTCTTTATCATTCACAACACCCACAAAGATCGTTTCCGGGCGCTTGGCGTCCCGCTTGATGCTGGTAACCTGGCGAGCGGAGAAACCGCGATTGGAGGAATGGAAGGTGTCGCCACCATCCGCGGAGGCGAGCACCCCGCCGCGATCGGTCGCGATCAACATGCGCTTCGGGTTGGCAGCGTCAATCTCGACATCATTCACGATGACTTCGGGACCGGTCGTACGGACCCAGGTTTTGCCCGCGTCAACGGAGCGGAAGAGGCCCTCCGTAGTGCCGGCAAAGACGATATCGAGGTTATTCGCATCCTGAAGCAATTTGCGGGTGCGGCGCGCGGAGGCCGGAATGCCCTGAATCTTGTCGAAATGCAAGCCAGCGTTCGTACTCTTATAGATACCCGAGCAGGCGCTGGCGAAGACAGTCGCCGGGGTCGCTGGGTCGACGATGATCGAAAATACGTCGGAATCGTCGATGATTCCCTGCTTGATGCTGTCCCAGTGTTCGCCGCCATCGTTTGTCTTCCACGGCAGGTGCCAGGTGCCGGCATAGATGATGCCGGGATCTTTCGGGTCGATTGCGATCGATTCGACGTTGTGAATTTCGGCGTTTTCGGACGGGCTGATCCGGTTCCATCGCTGCCCGCCATCCGTCGACCTAAAGATTCCCTGCAGGGTACCGGCGACAAGAATATTGGGGTCGGATGGGCTGGCTGCCAGCGCGCGAATAGATTGACCACGCATCTCAGCCTGGTTGGTCCAGGTAGCGCCACCGTCGTAGCTGAAGTAGAGACCACCGTCGGGACGGTCAATGACCCAAGCCCCAACGATCAGGTGATTCGAATTTTTAGCGTCGACCACAATATTGTCGAGAACCAAATCATCCCGGTTACCAACCTGCGCAAGACGAGTCCAGCGGACGCCTGCGTTGTGGGACTCATAGATCCAGCCGTTGGCGGTACCGAGATACAGGTGTGCGTGATCGCGGGGATCGGGCGCGATTCTTCGCGCGTCGCCGCCGTCTGGCCCGAACGCCACCCACGGCGTGACGCCAGGTCCGGATGCCCATGACACGGTGGAACAAACTACTGCCAGAACAATTGCCTGTAGGCCCAGCTTACAGTTCATCAAACTAAATCCATCCCTTGGGGCGACTCCGGAGGCGGCACGATCGATATCGCGCACAAGCCTCTCTATATTGTCGCCGAAGTGCTGTTTGTTTAGACGCAAAAACAGCCGCAATCGGCTGTATGGTGGACCATCCGTGGTAACGCCAGACAGCACAAAAGCTGGCTGAGCTAAGCTCAACCAGCCTGGGTGCTACTGGAGGAAGAGAGTTAGCTCTTCTTCTTGGGATGCTTCTTCGCTACAACAACCGTGCGAGGCTGAACCTTGACAGCGCTCTCGTCGACCGGGGTTGCAGTGATGGCCGAGGTATCTGCGCCCGCAGGTACTAGGACGGTGGTGACAGTCTTCGCATCGTCGGAACCGGTGAGGACCTTGATACGCGAGGCATCGAGACCCTTCTCCTTGACCAGGTAGTCCTTGGTGTTGACAGCGCGCTCACCAGCCAGGTCGGCCAGCTTTGCGTTCTTCTTGGCATGCTTCGCCGGGGTCTTCTCAGCAGTGGTGCTATTGCCGATAATGTCCAGGGTGGCATCGGTGGAACGCTGCAGGCTGAGTGCGAGGTCATCGAGGCAAGCCTTGCCCTCATTGTCGACGCGGGTGGGGCGCTTGGAGTCGCGCTCGAAGCTCACAGAGCAAAGGTTGCTGGTGGAAGGCTGGGCGACTGGCGGCGGCGGCGGCGGCTGGTTGATCGCAACGCTGGTCATAGCGGTTGCAGACTTGCCAAGATCGTCGACGACATTGCAGGTGACCGTGATGTTGCTTCCACCAGCTACGCCGGAGGTTGCAAGAGTCGCGGAGCTGGATGTACCGCTGATGCTGCCGGCGGTTGCGCTGTAGCTGTAGGTGAGTGCACGATTCTGCGGGCTCATACCGGTTGCGGTGACGGTGGACGAACCACCCATATCAACGCGGGCCGGGCTAGCCGAGCAGCTAACCGTCGGCGGGTCGAAGGGCTTGACGGTGAAGTCAGCCGAGCAATCTGCCATCTGGCCAGGCTTCAAACCTTCGGAGACGTGGCTCTTGACGGTGTAGGTACCGGGAGCAATGCCCTTGGTGTCGATGTTTGCCGTGGTGCTGGTGCCCGAGATGGTTCCACCGGTGGAAGACCAGGTGTAAGCAGCGGTCTTCTTCGGATTGAGGTTCAAGGCCGTGCCAGTCGCCGTGACGGGGTCGCCAGCGAAGATGGATGTGGGCGCAACCGAACACGTGTAGGTAACAGGCGGCGGCGGAATGATGTGGCCAAAGTGCGTCACAATTCCGGTCTCAAGGTCGACACCGGAGAGATTGGCGCGGCCACCAAGAATTCCGCCAGTCGGGACAGTGCCGGCCGGACCGAAGTTTGCATGGTAGTAGCGGTAGTCTGCCTCAAACAAGCGTAGAGAGAAGCGATGGTCGAAAAACGGCAGATCGTAGTCCATACCGCCGCCAGCCGTGAGGGTGGGTCCCCAGCGATAGGGCTCGTGCTCCTGCGTCGCCGGAACGTTGCTATTTGGTCCACCGACATTGCCGGCACCAACGAGTCCGTGGCCGAACAAGGTGAAGTTCTCCATGGGAGCGCGTGCGATAAGACCGCCGCTGATGCTGTACAGGCTGTCGTTCTGACCTTCGGGATGTGCAACGCCCTTAACTTCCGCACCGATGTATTTGGTGAAGTAATAAGCGCCGCTGATGGTGGCACCCAGGTTCACCGACGAGTAGTTGATGTTCGCAGGCTTTACCTGACCATGAGCGCCAAAGTAAGAGTAACCGGTGAACAGATCAACGCGTGAAGGGTTCGGACCCACCGGGGCAGTGCTGGGTGCGGTCTGCGCACTCAGGCTCGCGACTCCAAGGCTGACTGCACATGCAGCCAGTCCGAACCGGCCAATATGACGTAACGGGCGATAAACCATTCGACTTCCTCCACAAAAATAACTTTAATCTGCTCTGAATTCTTGACGTCGTGTTGCTGTTGACTGGTCCACCAAAGTTTACAGGAGTTGACTCAGTCGGCTACAACAAAATGAGTATTGCTCTAAACTACTCAACTCTAACAGGTGTAATTTCCTCAATCATTCCGAGGTTTACCCCGAACCTTCTCAGTAATCCTGATCGACAGACAGACTTTTAGCTGAGATTTAGAGTGCGGCGAACTGTTCCCCGCTCACTCTGAATCTTCTCCTGCAACAAAGTGATGGCGTACAGAAGCTGCTCTGGACGTGGTGGGCAACCCGGAACATAAATATCGACCGGGATGATCTGGTTTACGCCTTGTAGCAGCGCGTAGTTATTGAAGACGCCGCCGGACGTAGCGCAGGCACCCATCGAAATGACCCACTTGGGTTCTGGCATCTGCTCATACAGCCGGCGGATGACGGGTGCCATCTTTTGCGAAACGCGACCCGCGATGATCATCAGATCGCTTTGGCGAGGCGAGGGGCGAAACACCTCAGCGCCAAATCGGGCGATGTCGTACCGCGAACCGCCCATAGACATCATCTCGATGGCGCAGCAGGCAAGGCCAAAGGTCATCGGCCAGACGGAGTTCTTACGGACCCAATTGATGGCCGAATCGAGGGACGCAAGCACGATCCCTTCGGGCTGGTCATACCCCCAGCTCACTTCCCGTAGTTTTTCACGGTTGTCTGCAGAGCTGTCGAGCGCGCCAAAAAAATAGCGATCTTGCTGGGCCTTCGCCTCATTGGCGCTACTGGTGCCCGATGCCTGCTGTACTGGTGTGGTCATGTCATCATCATAAAACGCTTCGCTGTAAATGTTTGAGACAACACGGTGAAGAATTCAAAATTCTTCGCAAGATTCGGCATTATTGCAATGGATGCAACAACGACCCAACGGGTTGGTTCCGTGCGACTATCGGCTATCGCATGGCCTGAGCTGCAGGCGAATGCCGGGACCGGGCAAAAATCCGCTGGGCAGAGTGAGCTCAATCCGAAATCGAAGCCAGATGATCCGCCCCAGCGCACTGGTCGAGCCGTTGGGCTCCTGAACAATGGTGTGTGCAGTCGAGTTGAAGTGGGATGCGACTGCCGCAGCCATCTGCCATTGATCGGCCGTTCCGCCCACGAGTCGCGAGTCCAGAATCGTCAATGTCCCCTCGGAGGTTTGCGAGATTTGGCGGGCCAACTCCGCCTGGATATCCGCCGCAGGAGTAGTTCCAGCCGCCTCGTACTTTAGATAGGCCTGTTCCAGCTCCCGGAAACTGGCGGAGGTTGTCGCGAAATGGAATCGCCGGGGGTTCCAGCCAATGGCATCCTGCGCGCGAAACGCGAAGTCTGTTGAGATGGCCAGCGGCGTGACGGACTGATACGGCGGCGTGGCGAGTTCGGCGTAGTCGTGCTGGCCTGCAGGTCCCGATCCAGGTAGTACGCGCAGTATCCAGCCCGAAGGTAGAGGCTGAAAGTAAACTTTCAACCCCCCGCCGATGGGCCGAATCAAGGGCTGCCCGGCGTTCAAATCCCCTTCCAAAACAGCAGTGCGGCATACCGGCTTTGTAGGCGGGGCGGCGATTGCACGGGAGACAAACGGCATCGAAACCAGAATGAGGTACAGCTTCAGGAAGTTTTTGCGAGCATGCATGAGGCTTCAGTTTAGTGTGTCGCGAATGACAACGAGGCGGAAAACTTACCCGGCATTGCTGGTGATGGCCTCAAGCAGGGCACTTCCCAGCTGAGATTTCTGATCTTCATCCAGCTTCGTGCCGTTGTGCGTGACGTAAAAGACGTCGATCGCCATCTCCCCTTCCGTATCGACCAGGGCAACTTCGATATTGCAACCCTGCTCGGCCAGCGGGAGAGAGAGTGCACGGAGGAGTCCCGGCGTATCCTGCGCGAGTACCTGCAGAAGCGTACTTTGGGTGGAGGCGGAGTCGTCGAAGTCGACGCGAGACTCAACCACCACCTTCGGCACACTGCGGCGGCCGCGGCGGCGAGATGCAAGCATGGCATCGAGATTGGTGCGGCCGGTCATGATGTCGCGGACATTCTTGCAGAAACTCGCTCGCTCCGACTCGTTTAATTCCAGCGTGCGGAACGTGTCTGTGAATCGGAAACTGTCGACGACGAGGCCGTGGGCATTCGAGAACGCGTCAGCCGTGACGATATTCATACCCGCGGCGGCGAGAGACCCAGCCATGGATGCGAATAGTTTTGGCCGGTCAGGGGTGATCAGAGTCAGTTCGCTTAAACCAGGAGCATAGCGGAAGTCGAGTTGAATCGGGTCGGCATCGGGCAACGCCAGACGTGAGGCCATCTCCACGTGGGCGCGGATGTGATCCGGGGTGCGTGTGAGCAGGTAACGACGGGGCAATCCTTCCAAAAAGTGTGCAACCTCGGGCTTGCGGCTCGGGAGCAGCGCATGAACCCTGTGCATCACGTCGCCAAGTTCGCTGTCGGAGATGGAGGCCACGCGCTCGTCATCGACGTTCCGGTCGAGGAAGTTGGAGGTCGCCATATACAGACGCCATAGGTTCTCGGCCTTCCATGGCGTCAACGCGTCGGGATGGACGGCGGTAATGTCCGCGTACGTAAAGAGGGTCAGCATACGCAGCGCTTCGGGTGTGGGTACGCTAGACGCGAAGCTGCGGATGGTCTCCTGATCGAAGACGTCGCGGCGCAGGGCGGCGGACATTTCCAGGTGATTGCGTATCAGTTCGGAGACGAGATTCGCCTCGTAGGGGTCAACCTCAAGCCTTGCCATGACGTTATGCGCCATGCGGACGGATTCGATAGCGTGGCCATCAGTGGCGTGACCCTTGCCTGTGTCATGCAGCAAAGCCGCCAGGAACAGTAACTCTGGATGCGGAAGGTCGCGAAGAATAGACGCAAAGCGAGCCGCCCACGGATCACGGTTCGCCGCGAGCGCGTGCAGCGTATCGACGACGACGAAGGTGTGCTCATCGACCGTGTAGCGGTGGTAGGCGTCGCGAATGACGAGGGCGTCGATGCCATGGAACTCTGGAATAACCAGCTCCAGGATGCCTAGCGCGTGCATGGAGCGGAGGGCGCGGCCGGCAAAAGGTCCAGTCAGAATGGCCTGAAGATGCATCCAGAGAGCCGGCCCGTCCTCCATGTGCGCGGAGAGGATCGGAAGTGCGTCTTCGAGCCGGGTCTCGGCAGCTCGGGGGAGTCTTGCTCCGGTCCGAGCCATTGCCGTGAAGACTGCAAAGGCTACCTCGGGGTCGTGAGCGGGGTCGGGTTCATGGCTTGTCCGGCGTGCGCCACCTGTGGCTGCCTGTGCGAGCGATATGCGGTTGCCCCGAACTTCGAATCCCAACGGCGACGTGCCGGGATGGGCGCGGCGAATTCCGCTCAAAGATGCCAAAAACGACTCTGCCTTGGTCGGCGTGAACTCTTCCATCGCCTGCGCAATCCGGCGCTCGATCGCCCGCTCCTGGCGGAAGTAGAGACGCATCCAGAAAGCAGGATCGATTCCGCGGCGCGAGGTGCCGAGACCGACGGAGGCAGCCTGGTCCTGAGTTCGCCAGTCCAGCGCGTTATCGTCGCGGCCATGGCGAAAATGAAGAAAGCAGCGGACCAGCAGCAGGAACTCACGGGCCTCGACGAACTCAAGAGGAAGCTCTTCGGGCAGGACGTCGGGCGATCCGTAAAGCCGCGCGAGCCACTCGCAGACGTGGGCGTCACGAAGGCCGCCGGGACATTCCTTGACGTTGGGTTCCAGATGAAAGAGTGTGTCGCCATACCTCGCATGGCGGGCGGCGGTGACCGCGAACAGCTGCGCGACACACTTCTTCCGGTCGTGAGCGATAACCTTCGGAACAGCCTTCTCCACCAGTTGCTTCCCCAGTGCGACGTCACCGGCGACGAATCGGGCATCAAGCAGGGCCATTGTAAATTCGACGTTGTCGGGATCGAATTTCGTGCACTCCGCGATGGTTCGAGTCATGGGCGAGACACGCAGACCGGCGTCCCACAACGCCTGGCTCAGTCGCCGGATCAAGTCTTTTGCAGCCCGCTCCGCCACCCGTTCATCGAGCAGAAACATCAGGTCCACGTCCGAGAACGGGAAGAGCTCCCGCCGGCCGTAACCGCCCACCGCGACGATTGCAATCCCCGAAACCAACGTCGGGTCGCGTGCCACGAGTTCCGCCCAGACGGCCGATGTCATGGAGTCGACCGCTGCGGTACGTGCTTCGACCGCGATCGCGCCGGACGTCAGGCGATGGGGATGGGCCTCAAATTGTGCGCGGATTTCCTGCATCTGCCCGTCATAAAGACGGCGATGGGTGAGGTCACTTCCGCGAGGAAGGCTGGTGTCATTTGGCATTGACTACGCTCCCTCCAGGCCGTTGATTCTGGCAACACTAGTGTGGTTTCAGTTGTGTCGATACGCCTTTCGCTACAGCGCGATCTCGCCTCGTTCGTCGTTCCGAATCCGGATTGCGTCGTCGATGCGGGATACGAATATCTTGCCATCTCCGATCTTTCCAGTGCGAGCCGCCGTCATAATCGCCTGAATCGACTTCTCGACCATCGCTTCCGGGACGACCAGTTCGAGCTTCACCTTGGGCAGCAGGTCGACTGCGTATTCGCGCCCGCGGTAGAACTCCGTATGACCTTTTTGACGCCCATGTCCTCGGGCTTCAAGTACCGTAATACCCTGTATGCCGATCTCGATCAGTGCATCTTTTACTTCATCAAGTTTAGACGGCTGAATGATTGCTTCGATCTTATGCATTTGATTCCATTTCCTGACACTCCCCGCAAACCACAGGGACCGTGTTTGGCTTACGATACACAAGCGCGGTGTTCAATACAAAACATCATTTATTTGGAGGAGAATCCATGTCTGACGGAAGCGATCTAGGTGGTGCAACACTTTATAGCTGGGCGAGCGTCTTGACCGAGCAGATGAACCCATTTTTTACCCGCCAATTTGTCACCGGCGAACAGGCGATGCTGGCAAAGATCACGCTGAAGAAGGGCTGCGTCGTACCCATGCACCAGCACCCAAACGAGCAGATTTCGCTCATCGTAAGCGGCTCGCTGGATTTCGTCATCGGTGGGGTATCCAAAACGGTTCAGGCAGGAGAGATTCTGGTGATCCCAGCGAACCTGCCCCATTCCGCGATTGCCCACGAAGATATGGAAGGGTTGGATATCTTTGCGCCACCACGGCAGGATTGGATCAACAAGACGGACAGCTATCTGCGGTAGAGATAAGTGTCCCCAACCCAAACGGTGCTGCTGTTTGAGATGGGGCACCCGACGATTTCTACGGTTGGGCCATATAGCCGCGAGAGCGCATCCAGGTGGCAAGAAGGTCTGGCCACCCCTTCAGGTCCGGGAATCCCGGAGCGAGGCCCGTGCCGTGGGGCCCGTGGGCAAAGATATGCATTTCAGCGGGAACCTTGGCTGCGATCAGCGCAGAGTAGAACATCACGGAGTTCATGACCGGGACAGTCCCGTCATCGGTGGTGGTAAAGAGAAAAGTCGGCGGCGTATCCTTACTGACACGTTTTTCTAGCGACATTTTCTGGACCAGCGCCGGGTCTGGCGTGTCGCCGAGCAGAAATTTAAGGGAACCCTGATGGCCGTAGGGTTCCTCCATCGCGATCACTGGGTAGGCCAGAACCAGAAAGTCCGGGCGAGCGGATTCCTTGTCGATCGCATCGGCGCTGGCGGGCGGCCCCTCATCAAACAGGGTTCCGGCGGAGGCGGTCAGATGGCCGCCTGCCGAGAAACCCCACATGCCGATGTGGTCCGGCGCGATGCCAAGCTTCGCGGCGTTGGCGCGGACGGTGCGGATGGCCCGTTGCGCGTCACCAATTTCGACCGGGTGGTGATAGGTGGGTCCTAGGCGGTACTTCAGAACAAATCCCGCGACGCCATGAGCGTTCAGCCAGAGCGCGATATCCTCGCCTTCTTTTTGCATGGAGAGGTGCGTGTAGCCGCCACCCGGAGCAATTACAACCGCTGTTTTGGTGGGGTTCTGAGCGGGAAGATAGGTCGTCAGGGTGGGAGTGTCGGTGTCCGCAGTGCCCTGCGCCATGGGTGCGCCGTTGGACCAGAGCTTTTCTGGAACGGGCGCGACAGCCTGCTGAGCGGCGAGCCCGTGAATGGAAGATGCGGCGAGAAGACTCAAAAGCAAGCCCCTATGCGAACTGAAGTTGCAGATACTTTGCATCATATTTGGAGTTATTCTCCGTCTCGTGCGGGCAAAACGCGCGCTCCCGGACTCACGAGAATTTTACCCGATTCTTTAGCATTTCCCGAGACCGCAAACTCCCATCGGTAAATGACCACTAGTTCCCTTGCGTATTCCGAGACGAATGGGACTGCGTCAGTTCGGACCCGTTCGATATAGACTGCGCAAGTATCAGCTTGCACAGCAAAGGAATGGACACTCGATGAACACTCGCGAACGAAAGATGCTCGAACTGCTAAAGACTGGCAGAGACCACTTTGGCTATACCGCCGTCAAAGCCGAGTTTGAAGCTGAGGGAACGCGCGTCGATGAGCTGCTGCGGCTGGTCGAGATCTGCCGCAAGGCCGATCTGAAGCTTGGCCTGAAGGTCGGCGGCTGCGAAGCCATGCGCGACCTCATCGAAAGCAAGCAGATTGGCGTCGACTATATTATTGCCCCGATGATCGAGAGCACCTACGCGCTTACCAAGTTCGCCGAAGCAGTCGGCAAAATCTACACCAAGCAGGAGCAGGAGGAGACCGACTTCCTCTTCAACCTCGAGACCATCACCGCCTTCCAACAACTGGACGCACTGGCCACTGAAACACAAAACGCTCCCGAGTTGGCCGGGATCGTCTTCGGACGGGTTGACTTTTCGCTCTCCGCCGGACTGGGTCGCGACGCTATCAACGGCGACGAAGTGACACAGTACGTGCTCGCTACCTGCGC
>JAYVZU010000291.1:0-1610 GCA_043783075.1 Rhodanobacteraceae bacterium | reverse complement strand
GCACCCACGGCCTCTGTAATGGATTCACCGGTCAAAGATGCCATCTGCCGAACCTTCTGTTCCACTTCCGGATTCGTGATATGCAGCGCCATGGACATAGTGTACATCCGCCCTCCTCCAAGGAATTCCGCTTGTCTCCCGCTCGATCATGCCTCATTCTGTTGGTGGAGATCCCACCACATGACCCAGTTCACTCGTCGTGAGTTCGCGCGCCTTGTCGCCTGTACAGTCGCAGGCACCGCTGTAGCCACCGTCGTCCTCCCGCACAGTTTGGCATGGGCCGCCGACGATCCTAACGACCTCACCACAATTTCCCTCACCGAAGCCTCCGCCCGCATCCACGCCCGGACCGTCACCTCCACGCAACTGACGCAGGCCATGCTGGCAAGAATCGCTATCTATCAACCGAAGGTCAACGCCTACATCACCGTCATGGCGACCACAGCTCTCGCGCAAGCCGCTGTGCTCGACGCCGAAGCCAAAGCCGGAAAGTTCCGCGGACCGCTCCACGGCATCCCCATCTCGTTGAAAGACAACATCGACACCGCTGGCACCCGCACCACCGCCGCCAGTCCCATGTTCAAAGACCGCATCCCAACTGAGGACGCCGACATCGTGACGCGTCTGAAGAAGGCGGGAGCGATCATCCTCGGCAAGCTGAACCTGCATGAGTTTGCCGTCGGCTGCACCGGAGACGTCTCGTACTTCGGACCCACACGCAATCCGTGGTCGCTAGACCGTGTCTCCGGCGGCTCGTCCGCTGGCTCTGGCGCCGCGCTCTCGGCCGACCTATGCTACGGTGCGCTCGGCACAGATACCGGCGGCAGCATCCGCGTACCGTCGGCCTGGTGCGGAATTGTCGGCTTGAAGCCCACCGTCGGGCTCGTCTCCATCCGAGGCATCATCCCATGTTCCGCGCCGCTGGATCACTGCGGCCCCATGGCCCGCACCGTCGAAGACGCTGCCCTGATGCTGAACAGCATGACGGGCTACGACCCGCTCGATATCTACTCCGTCGAGCATCCCGCCGAGGACTACGTCGCAGGCATGAAGCAACCGGTCGCGAAGTTCCGCCTCGGCCTGCCCGACTCCTTCTCCGACCACATCGACCCCGAAGTCGAGCCCACCCTTACCGCCGCCATCGCGGTCCTGACCAAGCTGACGGCTGGCGTCACCAGCCACGCACCTCTACTGTCTATACCTCCGGCAATCGGGGATCTGGGTGAAGCGGACGCCTACCACGCCGACCTCGTCCAGAAGTACGGCAACAACTACATGCCGCCCACCCGCAGCCGCATGAACACGCCTGGAACCACCGGCGCGCGCCCCGTCTCTACCGCAGCCGAGAGCGGCAAGGCACACGAAAATCTCGCCACAATCCGCCGCGTCATCGACTCCGGCTTCAACGGCTTCGACCTTGCGGTTGTCCCCACCGTCCGGTACCTGCCGCCCAAGATCAACTCGTCCCTTGCGCTGGAAATGGCAGGCAGTACCCGCAAGCTGAAGGTGTATGAGTTCTTCGAGGGTTCATCTCCCTGCGGCAACACCTCGCCGTTCGATGGCTACGGAATCCCCGCCATCTCCATCCCCTGTGGCTTCTCGAAATCGGG
>JAYVZU010000290.1:0-15098 GCA_043783075.1 Rhodanobacteraceae bacterium | reverse complement strand
ACCACCTGAAGGAGCTGACCGAAGCCGGCTTGGTGGAGATGGAACGCTGCGGGCGGGTCTCGAACATTACGTTTTGTCGTCCGATTTGGCAGGCGTATTGCGACCGTCTGGCAGAGCTTTAGAGCAGAGTATTGCGACTCCAAAGACAACTACGGAGATTCTGGCTTTGCCAGAATGACGTCTGCGGAGGAGGAGCAGTATTGCAGCAGCAAAATTGGTTTTAGCAAAATTCCTGCATCCATCCGTGATCTCTCACGTCTGTTAGATGAACGTCGAACTATTCGACGGAGATCGCGGTGAGGAGCAACACAATAGCGAAGCTTACAGGCAAGATCGCAGTGGTAACGGGAGCATCCAAGGGTATCGGCGCGGGGATCGCGAAGGAACTCGCAGTTCAGGGCGCAACGGTCGTAGTCAACTATGCGTCGAGCAAGGCTGGCGCGGATAAAGTTGTCGCGGAGATTGTGGCGGCGGGCGGCAAGGCAGTTGCGATCGGCGGTAGCGTGGCCGTGGCGTCAGATATCGCGGCTCTCTTCGGTGCAGTGAAGGAACAGTTCGGGACGATCGATATTCTGTTGAATAACGCGGGTGTTTACAGCTTCTCGCCGCTTGAGGCGAGCACGGAAGAAGAGATTGACCGAATCTTCAACACCAACGTCAAGGGTCTGCTGCTGGCGACGCAGGCTGCCGGACCACTGTTCCCAACGGAAGGTGGAAGCATCATCAACATCGGCTCTATTGTCTCCGAGATTGCTCCGGTTGCTTCGGCGATCTACACCGGAACCAAGGGTGCGGTGGACGCGATTACCCGCGTCTTCGCGAAGGAACTTGGGCCGAAGAACATTCGCGTGACCGCCGTGAACCCGGGGCTTACGATCACCGAAGGCGTTCAGACGGCGGGCTTTGAGGGCTCCGATTTTGAGAAGGAAGCCGTCAAGAACACGCCACTCGGACGCGTCGGAAAGCCGCATGATATCGCGACGGTCGTAGCCTTCCTGGCGTCGGATGACGCAGGCTGGGTGACGGGTGCGCTGCTGCAGGCGGGTGGCGGATTGCGCTCGTAAGAGCAACACTGGGTGCCCCATCCTCGCGATAGTTTTATCGTCGCAGGGTGGGGCACCCAAACGCTACTTCTTTGCTCGATACATTGTGATGAGGTGGTTGGTGGACGAGTCGTGGGCGAGGGCGCCGTCGCCCTCTAGCTCGCCGAGAATCTTGGTGGCGAGGACTTTGCCAAGCTCTACGCCCCACTGGTCGAACGAGTCGATATTCCAGATCGCGCCCTGTGTGAAGACGACGTGCTCGTAGAGAGCGACGAGCTTGCCCAGAACGGCAGGTGAGATGACCTCGGCGAGGATGGTGTTCGATGGGCGATTGCCCTCGAAGACCTTGTGCGGGACCAGCGCCTCGGCGACACCTTCGGCGCGGACCTGGTCGGCGGTCTTGCCGAAGGCGAGAGCCTCGGCCTGGGCGAAGACGTTTGCCATCAGCATGTCGTGGTGGCGTCCGAGAGGGTTCAGGGTCTTGTAGAAGCCGATGAAGTCGCACGGGATGAGCCGTGTGCCCTGATGGATGAGTTGGTAGAAGGAGTGCTGTCCGTTGGTGCCGGGCTCTCCCCAGTAGACCGGGCCGGTCTCGTAGGTGACGTGGGATCCGTCCATCGTGACGTGCTTGCCGTTACTCTCCATGGTGAGCTGCTGGAGATATGCTGGGAAGCGCCTCAGATACTGCTCGTAGGGCAGAATCGCTACAGTCTGGGCGTCGAAGAAGTCGGTGTACCAGACTGACAGAAGACCCATCAGGACTGGGAGATTCTGCTCGAACGGCGTGGTGCGGAAGTGTAGGTCCATGGCGTGGAAGCCGGCGAGCATCTCGTTGAAGTTGTCGGGGCCGATGGCGATCATCGTTGAAAGACCGATCGCCGAATCCATGGAGTAGCGACCGCCGACCCAGTCCCAGAAGCCGAACATATTCGCGGTGTCGATACCGAATTTGGCGACTTCCGTGGCGTTGGTCGAGATGGCAACGAAGTGCTTCGCAATGGCCGCGTGATCGTGCAGCGACTTCAACAACCAGACGCGCGCCGAGTGGGCATTTGTCATGGTCTCCTGCGTGGTGAATGTCTTAGAGGCGACCAGGAATAGAGTCTCCTCGGGGTCCAGGCTTCGGACAGCTTCGGCGAAATCGGTGCTGTCTACGTTCGAGACGAAGACCATGTTGAGGTCGCGATGCGCGTAGTGCTTCAGCGCTTCGTACGCCATGACCGGGCCAAGATCCGAGCCGCCGATTCCGATGTTCACCACATTCTTGATGGTCTTTTCGGTATAGCCCTTCCACTCGCCCGAGCGAACTAGATTGGCGAACCCGGCCATCTTTTCCAGAACCTCGTGTACCGCCGGAACGACATCCTCGCCATCGACCAGGATGCTTTCGGTCTTCGGGGCACGCAGCGCGACGTGCAGGACGGCGCGATTCTCCGTAATGTTGATCTTCTGGCCGGTAAACATCGCCTCCAGCTTGGCCTTCAGTCCGGATTCCTCGGCTAGCTGGACCAGTAGCTTCAGGGTCTCGTCCGTCACGCGGTTCTTCGAGTAGTCGAGGAAGATGCCTTCGGCCTCAGCCGTGTAGCGCTCGCCACGGGTGGGATCGTCGGCAAACAGCTGCTTCATCTGGGTATCTTGGATCGCTTCTGCGTGCGCCTTGAGCGCCTTCCAGGCGGCGCGGTCGCCGAGTGGTGCGAGTTTCTGAGTCATTTCCATAGTGGCCACATTTTCTCATAGAGAGGCCGTAGGATTTGTGAGCCACGCGATTCGGCTGCGGCTAGAAGATGACCGAAGGCATCCACGCGCCAACCGGCTCCTGGTACAGACCGGTAGTCATCAGCGTCATCGGCTCCACGATTCGGAGCCCGTCTGCGAGGCACCACTCGAAGAGGACACTATCGCGGGCCGGAACCAGAATTCCCGATCCCCCAAACCCATCCACCGAGGCGATCATCGCCATCATGTCGAGGTTAGATACGGTTGTGGCGTGTCCAAAGAAACCGAGGGACGATGCATAGCCGGTGATTTTTCCGCCGCGCTCCACCACCAGCGCCCCCCCGTGGTGGACCGCTTCCGCCAACTCCTGACCGCGCTCGATGCCATGGACGTGCACGGAAAGCGCGTTGCATGCTGCGAGATCCTCTGCGGTCGCCGGGCGCACCGCACACTCCGGAATCTCGCGCTGCAGGGACTTCCCCTGCATACAGCACAGCAGTTCCCGAACCTCAAAGCCGAGGCTGGCATAGAGCGCCAGGGACCGCATGTGGAAGGTCGCCTGCAGCAATCGAACCCCGGCCGCCTTGCGGATGCTTGCGCGCTCCATCACAGCCTCCATCAGCGTGCGGCCCACGCCGGAGTTCTGAACGTTTGGGTCGATCGTGATCGGACCGACGCCGGAGATTGATCCACGCTCGTCCAGGCAGTTGCTACCGACGATCCGTCCTCCAACCTCAGCCACGACGCAGTAGAAGTTTGGATGGCCAAACAACATCCCCATAAGGCCTATGGCCGCTTCTGCCGAGGGAAAGTCGCAGGGGAAGCCGTGCCGGCTGTTGATGGTCGAAAAGGCGCTAAAACATATCTGGCCGCAAATCGCCGCATCATCCGGCGTTGCCGTCCGAATCCTAACTTCCTGCTGACCGATTGGCATCACTTTTCTCCTTGCGTATGTCCCGTAGTGTTATCTATCACTGATCTGAAACCCCAGGGAAGCTATTTGTCGCAGTACGTGTCGCCTACCTAACAATTGCGTCAGAGCAAAATGCTGTAATACCCCTCTTGCATCCGCAACCTCGTGCGTTTATCGTTATAGGAGTCCGTGTATCGCACGAATCGCATTCAACCCGTGTGTACGAACTGGAGAGACCATGCCCGCTTCCACACTTGCTCGCCCCTCGACCTCCTCCGCGATTGCCAAAGAACTGGCAGCTCCGGGAACGCCACCAGCGGTGCGCGCGACCCCCGCTTCGACGCTCGACCAGTACCAGGGCGACCCCAATTTTATGACCTCGCTGGCGCGCGGTCTCATCGTCATTCAGGCGTTTACGCAGCAGAATCCGCAGATGACGATCTCTCAGCTTTCGGTGAAGACGGGCCTCTCGCGCGCGGCTGTACGTCGCTGCCTGTACACCCTCTCGAAGCTCGGATTTGCGGGTGCAGAAGACGGCCAGCGGTACGCCCTACGTCCACGGATGCTGTCGCTCTCGCACACCTACACCACGTCGTCGACGCTCTCGACCGCCGCCCAGCCGATTCTGGAGCGGATGTCCCAGACCTTTCGCGAATCGTTCTCCGTGGCCACGTTGGATGGCAACGAGATCGTCTATATCGCACGGACGCAGGTGCCTTCGCGCGTGATGGCGGTCGATCTCCACATCGGGTCACGTCTGCCAGCGTACTGCACTTCGATGGGCCGAGTTCTGCTCGCCTATTTGCCGCCTGAGCAGTTGGAAAACTACCTCGCCCGTGCGGAACTGATTCCGCACACGACCCGCACCATTACTACAGCCGACAAGCTTCGCGCGGCACTCCGGACCGTACGCCGCCTGGGCTACGCGCTGGTGGATCAGGAGCTCGAAGTCGGCCTGCGCTCGCTGGCGGTGCCGGTTTATGCGCCGTCTGGCCGCGTGGTGGCGACGGTAAATCTCTCCGGCAATGCGCCACGTATGCCGGTGTTCGACATGCAGACCCACTTCCTGACTCCGCTCCGTAATGCAGCTGCGGAGCTGAGCGCGTACCTGCGCTAGCCGCGAGTCACCGAATTTTCCGCGTCTGCCTCCATGAATGTAGTACCTTTCTCGACGGTGCCTCTTTACCATCCTGCACACCGTGGTGCGACCCTTTTTGCTAATGATCGACAGTGACCTGGCATCCAATCTGACGCCCCGCAAAGCGCCAACTCGCGAAGCTCCGACTCATGCTCGAAAGCAAATTTCGCGCCTAAAATACTGCCTCATTCTGGTCGTTTTGCCGCTGATCGTGATTCCGGCATTCATCGCGCTGGGCCGCTCCGACTACTTCCTCCATCACGGTGCCAGCGTGTGGGTGCAGGCCAACGATCAGGTCTTCGACGCACGAGACCGCGATTGCGAGGTTCTCGTCTACGGCGACTCCACCGCGATGACCGGGATCGATCCTCAAAGAGTCGAAGAGCAGACCGGGTTAAGGACCTGCAACATTGCAGTCACCAACGCGGTCATGGCCGTGACCGGGAACCTGACGCTCGACGCATTTCTTGCCCACAATCACCGTCCGCAGGTCCTGCTGATTCAGCTTGCGCCAGACGGGTTCCAGCCCGAAAGCACAATCTGGCACAAGACCATTTATGCCGAAGGGCTGCTGGAACTGCTGCGGCATGGACGTCCCGGCGAGGCCCGCCGCGTCCTGCTGACCCACCCCGCAGAGGCGATGTCGTTTGCCGGATACGCTGCCGGGTTTACGGCCTGGTTTGGCATCAAGGAAGCGTGGTTCCACGCCACGCACCTCCGTCCGGAAGAGGATACGGTGGTCGTCCAGAACGGCTTCTTTACCCCGCCCGCGCCAGCCCAGACGCACTGTGACGCGGCAACGTTCCGCGTAGCCTCCGGTACGCCGGACCAGATTGGTTTCGCCCGGTCGTTGGTCAAAAGCTTTCGCAGCACTTACGCGGACCGGGTCGGAACGGTGCTGGTCAACGTCGCCCCGATCCCGGATTGCGACGACAACCTGGCGGCCTACACCGCTGGACTGAATGGCATCACGTCCAACCAACTGCGTCCTATGCCGGTTGGCTACTTCAACAACTGCTGCCACTACACCGCTCGCGGCTCGGCAATTGTGTCGACGCTGGTGGCGCAGGAAGTGAACTCAGCCACGGGAAATAGCCTCCGTGTAGGCCAGACCGTTGCGCCGACACGACAGATCGCCTCGCTGCGGCGCGTCCGCCTGCGCGTTCGTCGCTAGCCGGGGCCGACTGCGATGCTCTTCAACTCCACCCACTTCCTTTTCATCTTCCTACCCATAGCGATGCTGGGCTTCCACCTGCTGGGGCAATTTGGCCGACGCCCGGTCATCACGTGGCTGGCGCTGGTGTCGGTCGTCTTCTATGCCGTCTGGAATCCGCCTTATGTTCTCTTCCTGCTAGGGTCCGTCGCTGTGAACTATCTGTGCGCGACGCTCATTGCGCGAGCGCCAGCAACATCGGCTCTGCGGCGGCGACTTTTATTCGCCGGAGTCTCGCTAAACCTGCTGGCGCTGTTCTACTTCAAATACCTCTTCAAATTGATGCTGTTGCTCGACTCTGTACATCTTGCAGAGCTGCATCCGCACCCGATTCTGCTACCGCTCGGAATATCATTTTTTACATTCACTCAGATCGCCTATCTTGTTGATTTGTCGCAGGAACAGGCCGAGTTGCAAGACTTTCTTTCGTATCTGCTGTTTGTTACTTTCTTTCCCCATCTGATTGCTGGCCCGATGCTCCACCACCGGGAGATGATGCCGCAATTCAACAAGACGAGCGGCTTTGCGCTGAACTCGTCTGACGTGTCACTCGGCCTTACCTGGTTCGTGCTGGGGCTCGCCAAGAAGGTGTTGATTGCCGACAACCTGATGGGCACGGCAGAGCAGGCGTTCGCCCACGTCGGATCACTATCTTCCGCCAGCGCCGTTACGGGAGTTGCCGCGTACACCATGCAACTTTACTTTGATTTTTCTGGCTATAGTGATATGGCCATTGGACTTGCACGAATTTTTTCTATTCGTTTTCCTCTAAACTTTGACTCCCCTTACAAGGCCACGAGCGTTACCGAGTACTGGCAGCGGTGGCACATAACCCTCACCCGATACATTACTCTTTACCTCTATAACCCTCTTTTGATGTCAGTTCAACGCCGACGAGTTGCGGCTGGGTGCAACGTGACGCGCAAGGCCTTGGCCACGCCGGGGGGGTTCATGATGATGGTGGCGTACCCGACGATGGCTACCATGGTGCTGACAGGTCTGTGGCATGGTGCTGGTGTGCAGTACCTCATCTTTGGGCTGATCCATGGCGTGTACCTGACGGCCAATCAGGCTTGGCGGCACTTCCGCCAACCGACAGTAAAGCCGGCTACGGGAGTTACCCGATTTGGCCTGATGGTTGTGGTCTATGTACAGGTGGCGTTTGCCCTGATCTTCTTCCGATCAAGTTCCATGCACACAGCAGTTGAACTGTTACATGACATTGCTGGGGCGCACGGTCTTGGCTCCCTCGCCAGTCTCCAGGGTGGTTGGCTGGCGGTCGCGCTATTTCCGGTCGTCTGGTTCCTGCCGAATACGCAGCAGATCCTCGGTCAGGAGACCGCCACCGCGGTCCCGATTCCGGGGCCCGGCGCACCAACGACTTTGGCCCACGAGCAGGCACCGTCCGTGCTTGCCCGGGTTCGCTGGTCGCCGACGATTGGCTGGGGACTGACCATGGCGGCGCTGTTTTTTGCCGTGCTGGTGTCGCTCGACCGCCCGGCGACGTTCCTCTACTTTCAGTTCTGAGCTACTTCCCGGGCTCCCAGCATCGGGCGATCGTCGCTCCATGACGGCTGCTGACGGCGGCAGACCCGACGGCCATTACGACTGCCTGGCCCGCGGTGAACTCTACGTCGTTGACCGCGGCATCGCCTTTGAGTCCGACGACGCACCCGATGCCATCCATCGGCATCTCAATGGTGTCTCCGGGGCAGATCTCGAAGCGATCGACGACGAAGTAGTCGGTCTCGATCAGCCTGATGAATTTGTGTTCGTCGTTCGGCGCAATCTTGCCGGCGTTGGTTTCCAGCTTGATGACGGCGAGGCCGGCGTCGAGATGCAGTTCGCGTGGGCGGCCGTAGTCGTAGAGCCGATAGGTGACGTCGCAGGTTTGCTGGACTTCCAGCAGCGTGACGCCGGGTCCGATCGCGTGGACGGTACCGGCGTCCACGAACACCATATCGCCGACGGCAACCGGCAGCATCTCCAGCTTATCTTCCAGGGTGCCGTCGATGATCGCCAGCCGCACATCCTCGACGCTGACGCCACTCTTCAGTCCGCAGGCGACTGTCGCGCCGGGGTCGGCTTCGAGGACGTACCAGCACTCTGTCTTGCCGCGCTGGAGTCCGATTTTCTGGGCCTCCTCGTCGTTGGGGTGGACCTGGACGGAGAGCTTATCGCTGGGAAACAGCATTTTTACGAGCAGCGGGAACTCGCCGTGGCCGAGTTGTCCGGGAAACTGGTCGGCTAGATCGTCGAGCGTCCTGCCGGCAAATGGTCCGGTCGCGATGACGCAATCCGGCCCTGTCAGCCACGCTTCGCCGACTTTTTCTGCCATTCCTGTGTCCTGATACCACGGCTTCAGGTCCAGCTTGCCCCAGATTCTCGCCGCAAACTTCGGCTTAAGCAGAAACGGGGAGACTCGCGTCTCTCCCGGCCCTGGCCCACTAACACCCATGAAATCTTCAGTCATCATCATCCTTTTTCTGCTTCGGCAACTTTTGCAGCAACATGGCCGGAATCGGCTTCCCAACCATCGTATCCTGCCACAGGATGACGTTGAGCTTCTGGGTGTCGGCGTGGTCCGCGTGGCGGAAATCCATCTTTGCAGATTCCTTAGCACCCGGCGCGGTTGACTTGTTGGCAGTGTAGATAAGGTTGTTATCGCGGTTGCTGGCGTCGGCCGTGAAGGCCGGCTGGTCGCCCGCGCCGGTAAACAGGCTGCCGATCAACGAGCTGAAGGCGTCGTTATTGTTCATCGGCGGCAGTTCCAGCACCGTCTCCATGGTGCGGATCATGCTGACTGTCGAGTAGAAGCGGCTATCGACGAACGGTTTGCCGTCTTCGGTCTTGGGGCTGTACTTGCTTACTACGAGCGCGATGGAGCGGTGCGCGTCCACGTGGTCGGCTCCGGCCTGCGCATCGTCTTCCAGGATGAAGAACGCGGTGTCGTTCCAGAACTCCGACTTGGAGATGTCTTCGATGGCGCGGCCGACGGCCAGGTCGTTATCGGCCACTGACGACTTCGGCGTCGGGCCGCCCGGTGTGGTGCCGTTGGTGTGGTCGTTGGCGAGGCGCAGCATGACGAAGTTGGGCATGGTGTCTTTGCCTGCCTTACGGTCGGCGATCCAACCTGTGAGGTGCTTCTCGAAGATATCGACGCGGATCTGGTCGGGGACCTTCAGGTTGAAGTCGGGAGATTCAGGCGCGAAGTTTCCCACCAACTCGGGCTTGGTTGGGGTGTTGCTGGCGAGGAGCGGAATCGCCCAGGGCCACTTGTTTATGGTGCCGCCCCAGACGTCGGGCAGCTTCTCGCCGGGCTTCACCTCGTTGCGGCTGGAGCAGGCCGTGCCTTCCAGCATTGGGCCAAGCTGGGAGTTCAGCTGCGCCGCGCTGACTCCCTTGTCGGTACAGAAGACGGAGCTGATGAACTCGCCGAAGTGGTAGAGCGTCTTGCCGTGTTTGGCGAGGTTGCCCCACAGGTAGCCGGTGCCGGGTTCGTCGACGTCGGGGATGTGCTGGTTCAACGGCACGCCGGAGGAGACGACGCCTTCGTAGTCATAGAGATGTTGGCTCCCGCGGTAGTTTACCTGCCACGAGCGCTCGTTGTAGTCGGAGTTGATGGCGGCGTTCGACCAGACGTGGCCGTCTCCGGAGACTTCACCGGAGTCGTAGAAGTTGTCCAGGACGCCGAATTGCAGGGCAAGCTTGTGGAGGTTGGGGGTGATGTCCTGGCCATACATCGTCAAGCTCTTATCGCCGTTGCCGACGGGTAGATCACCGAAGACCTGATCGTAGGTCCGGTTCTCCTTGATGATGTAGATGACGTGTTTGATTGGGTTGGTGCCGCTTTTGAAGGCGATTTTTTCTTCGGCTGCTTTCATGCGGTTGTCGTCGAGCGTCTCTGCTGTGAGCGACTTCAGGTCGGCGGTGGCGGTCTTTTCGTCTATGACGGCCAGCGAACCATGCAGAAGAGTCGCGATGTAGGTCATGGAGCCTGCCGCGCGTCCGCCGAGGCCAACGCCGGGAGCTGCGCGCTGCAGGAAGTTGTTCGGCCCGGTGCCGGTTCCCTTGCCCGATGCGACGAAGATTTTGCCGCCGGCGAAGGCTACTTCCGTCGGCATCCACTCGGTGGGGATGAAGCCGATCGGCTCAGCCATACCCTTGGCGGCGACGCCTTTGGTGAGCTTGCGAGTGTCGAGGACGGCGATGGCGTCGGAACCCATGTTGGCGACGAAGAGGCGGCTGCCGTCGGCGTTGATGGCGAGCGACTCGGGGATGGCGCCGTAGAAGCTTTGGCCGGGGAGACGGGTGTCGAAGTAGCCCTTTAGCTTGAAGCCGCCAGCGGCGAGATCGAGGGCCGCAACGGCGTCGCGATTTCCGAGAGCGGCGTAGAGGGTCTGGCCGTCCGGGGACAAGACTAGGGAGGTCATGTGAGAGCTTGGGGCGACGGCTGATTCGGGCTTCAGCAGCGAAAGCTTCTTCGCGACAGTTCCCTTGACGAGATCGAGTTCGACGACTTCGCTGGCATTCCAGAGCGCGACGAATCCGCGTTTGCCGTCTTTGGAGACGGCTACGGCTACCGGATAGGTGCCGGGGACAGTGTCTGTCTCGGAGACGTCGAAACGCGTGATGATCCTTCCGGTTGCCACTTCCATGAGCAGCACATCGTCAGAGAGGTTGTCAGCCACAAGCAGCTTGTCGCCTGCGACTGCGAGTGCCGCCGGGTAGGGTAGGCCTGTGCCGCCATCCTCGCCGCGAACAAGCTTAGTCTTGCGTCCGGTCGCGAGCTTCTGGAGGGGGATCTTGATGACGCGGTCACGGGTGACGGTGCCGTTGGCAAAGGCGTAGACCTGGATTCCGGAGCCGGTGTCGCCGGCCTTTTTGCCCTCGGGATCGGTCTCCGAGACGATCGTGCCGTAGAGCGTTTTGCCATCTGAGGAGAAGGCGAGGCCGGAGTTCAGGACCTGCGCGGACTTTGCAAGCGTGCGCGAGTCCGGCGATTCGGTTACCTTGCCGGTTGTTGTATCGAGGACCGCGACCGACTGCTCGTAGCTGGATTCCAGCGAGCCATAGCCACCGTTGACGGTGACGATGTAGCGGCCATCTGGGCTAACGGCGATGGCGATCGGGAGCGAACCAATCTGCTGCGGGGATCCGGGGACCACGCCGACGATCTGCTTGCTGGACGGCAGATCGATTTGGCCGCCCACGCGCTCTACCGGTGCCTGCGACCACGCTGTACCTACGAATACACAAAATGCTGCTGCCGCCAATCCGCCGTTCCGATGTCTAGTCATGGCGAAAGCCTATCAAAATCTATGCGAACGGGGCGTTAACAATATATGGGGCATGGCAAGACGGGTTTTCGTACGACCTTCGTGTGAGCTTCGCTGGTTCTGTAAGAGCGCCATTACAAAAGTCTTACAACGCCGACGTCCGCATCCTGCTAGCGTTGTTACTAGCAACACATAAGGATGGTCGAACCTATATGACACCTGCTGTACTCACCCCCGAAGAAACCGAAGCAATCTCCGCCCCTATCACCGATGACAGTTACGCTGCTTTCCAGCATGACGCTATCCAGACGGCCGAAGAGATTGAGGCTACGCAGCAGCAAGATCTGCAGAACCTCTCGAACGCCAAGCCCAAGCCCTCCGCCGAGCAGGTTCGCCAGCAGGTGAAGCAGGACCTTCGCATGGGCCGCGAGTATCAGGAAGGCCGCATCAACTGGATTACGGCTATCGTCATGGGCCTGTTCCACGTTGTGGCCATCGCCGCGCTGTTCACGTTCTCGTGGAAGAACCTGATCGCGTTCGGCATTATGTACTTCTTCGCGATCAACCTCGGCATCGGCGTGGCCTATCACCGCCTGCTGACGCACCGCGGCTTCCGCACACCAAAATGGGTCGAGTACTTCGTTACGGCGTGCGGCACGATGGCGCTTGAGGGCGGACCGATCTTCTGGGTTGCCACCCACCGCGTTCATCATCAGAACAGCGATCAGGAAGGCGATCCGCATACGCCGGTCGATGGAACGTTCTGGTCCCACGCAGGCTGGATCATCTCCGGCCGGGCGATGCACTCGGAAACCACTCTCCTGGGTCGCTACGCTCCGGACCTTACCCGCGATAAGGGCCACGTGTGGCTCTCGCGCTTTCACTGGCTGCCGCTGACCGTTACTGGCCTGTTGCAGATCGCAATCGGCGCGGCGCTGACGCCTGCTCACCCGATTTATGGCGGACTCTCGATGATGGTGTGGGGAACGTTCCTCCGCGTCGTGGTCGGACTGCACGCGACGTGGTTTGTGAACTCGGCAACGCACATGTACGGTGCGCGCCGGTTCGAGACCCGCGATGACTCGCGCAATAACTGGTGGGTCGCCCTGCTGACGGGCGGCGAAGGCTGGCATAACAATCACCACGCCCACCCGGTAAGCGCGCGGCACGGCCTCGCGTGGTACGAGTTCGACGTGAACTACTACTGCATCTGGGTGCTCTCGAAGATGGGCCTGGCGCAGAAGGTGCAGGTCGCGAAGTTCGACCCGAAGAATCCTAAGCCGGCTGGAAGCAACTAAGTACAGTGGTTAGTTGGAAGTGAGTAGTTAGGACAAAGGCCGTCAGCCCATTGGGCTGACGGCCTTTCTTTTGGCGGCGAACATTCGAGGTCATTCTCAGCTCAGCGAGGAATCTCAGTATTTTGCATTTGCTCTTGCCTTCGCTACACACTGGTCACTATCCACTACTCACTGCCTCTACGTTCCCGGCTGGCGATATCTTGCCCCGACCATCATTCTTCGCTCATCGCCGCGTGGGTCTTTCTCCACCTTCGAGACGTGATCGAACATCATCGTGTCACGGTCCTTCAGGTTATAGGTTGGCCAGTTGGGCATTCCGGCGTAGTTGGGGTCGCCGGTTTTGGCGAACTGGATGAGCATGGCGCTCATCATGGTGGCGAGGGGTTGTGCAGCGGCTTGATCTTTCTCTTTTGCGCCTACCATTCCTGGGGATAGGGCGACGTTGTCGAAGATGAAGGCGAGGTCGACGGTGTGCGGGGCGCGGCCGTCGGAGGTGGGGACTCCGAAGTCGAACTGGTAGACCCAGGTTCGCTTGGCGGCTTCGGGGTTCGAGACGCGGCGTTCGGCCTCGATCACCTGCCCGGGCCAGGAGCGGAAGGCAGCGATTGCGGCGGTGAAGACGTCGTTCGGGGTGTACTTCGGATACCAGCCGCGATAGGCCTTGATGATCTCCTCGACCGTATACGCACCCTTGAATGGCTGGATCGCCCGGCCGAGTTCCTCCGGAAGCTGTTCCCACGTCCACGAGTTGCGCTGCCATGATGTTGCGGCCAGAATCTCGTCCTTGGTGTTACCGAGAATCATTGGGACGGTGTTCGACATGCGTGGGGCGTCGGGATCGAAGGGATCGCGCAGCAACTGGACTTCATCCTTGACGGGTAGCCAGTTCCCGGTGGTGCGGGCGCCGGCCTGAATCTGGGCCATGGTGAGAGCTTCCAGCTTCTCGGCTGTTACCTCGCCATCGATTCCCATGGCCTGCAACGCGGCTTCGGCGTTGGCGTTGGCTCTGCGTTCAGGGATCGCCCAGACTTGCTGGCCGCTCATGGTGAGCACACGGTGGAAGAGGCCGACGGCGGCTGGCATGGCCATGAGCGTGGCGCACTTGGCGCCGCCGCCGGATTGGCCGAAGATGGTGACGCGGTCGGGGTCGCCGCCGAACTCGGCGATGTTGTCGCGGACCCACTGGAGGGCGAGCACGATATCCGACATGCCGACGTTGCCGGAGTCGCGATACTTTGCTGCGAGTCCGGGCAGGTCGGCGAGGTAGAGATAGCCGAAGGCGTTTAGCCGATGGTTGACCGTCACGACGACGACGTCGCCGCGCTCTACCAGACGTGTGCCGTCGTAGAGGGCGGCGTTCACCGTGCCGTTGTTGTAGGCTCCGCCGTGGATGTAGAAGAGGACTGGGCGCTTTTTCCCATCGCGCAAAGCGGGTGTCCAGACGTTTACGTGGAGGCAATCTTCACTCTGGGGGCCCTCTTCGGCCGGCAGGTGGTAGCGGATGGGTAGGTCTTCCATCACCTGAAAGCCAGCCGCAGTGGGGTCTATTGGCTTACGATCCGGGGCTTGCTGGGGCGCGCGGGGTGCCCACTCGATGCAGGCCTTCACGTCCTGCCAAGCAGCGATAGGTTTTGGAGCCTGGAACCGGGTTGTCCGGGTGTCTGCGCCGTAGGGGATGCCTTTGAAGGCCATGACTTTCCGCGACCAGTAGCCGGAGACCTTGCCAGCGTTGGTCTTTGCGAGTGGAGCCGCCTGCTCGGGCTGGCCAGCCGCGAACGCCAGCGGCCGAGCGACTGCGGCCAAAACTCCGAGGCCCGTTCCCTGCAACATCCTGCGGCGGTTCATCATTGCGAAAAGTCCTCCGCAAACATCGTAGCCCAACGGTCGGGTATACCCTATGCTTCTAATTAAGACCTGACCATGAACATTACACGCCGCCGCGGAGCTATTGCCACTTCCATCACGCTCGGCGTGTTGCTGACGGGGCTGGCTATTACGCTGAATATTGCGTGGATCGTCAACAACAAGGCGCAGGTGGCGTACCTCGTCCTCGGCATCATCTTCTTTGCCGTGTTGGTCGCGGGAGTGGTGCTGAATACTGTGTTTTTGGTTCGCGAAGTTCGCCGCAACGAGCGGCAGGATTCCTTTCTGAATGCCGTGACGCACGAGTTGAAGACCCCGATTGCGAGCATCCGGCTTTATCTGGATACGCTGCAGCGAAGGCCGCTGGACGAGGCTCAGCGAAAGCAGTTTTACGCGATCATGCACGCAGATACGGACCGCCTGATTTCGACCGTGGAGCAGGTTCTGAAGGCTGGGGAGCTCGGTCAGCGAGAGCGTCAGCAGAATCGTGTCCTCATCGACCTGAAGCCGCTTGTGGCGGAGTGTATTGCGCTTACGATTGGCAGGCACCGGCTGCCGCCGGAGTCGATTCTGTTGACGCCGGTCTCGGGCACCAACCGCCTGCGGGTGTTTGGAATTCCTGAGGATTTGCGGAC
>JAYVZU010000289.1:0-5011 GCA_043783075.1 Rhodanobacteraceae bacterium | reverse complement strand
TCTGATTGTAGGCAAGACTCTCCTGCCATCGACCCGCCTATTTTGCCTCAAGTCCCTGGTTGTATTCGTCAATTGCTTGCTGCTCGGGGCTCTGACGTCGAAGGAGCTTGTCGATGAGGGACATTCAACGACTATATCTAATCGTCATAGCTCTATATCTGCGAAAATAATTGAGTGAAACAGATTGCGATTCTTGGCTCGACCGGCTCTATTGGCACCTCTACCCTCTCCATCTGCGAGCAGTTCCCTGACCGTTACCGGCCGATGTCGCTGGCTGCCGGGGCCAACATCGATGTGGCATTTGCGCAGGCGAAGCAGTGGCGACCGGCTCTGATCTCCATTGCTACGGCGGAACTGGCGGATGGGCTGCGTTCGAGGTTGAAGGCGGACGGCGTGACTGGCGTTGAAGTCGTTTATGGCACGCCGGGTACGGTGGCTGTGGCGACACATCCCGATGTAGAGTTTGTAGTTTCGGCGATTGTTGGCTTGGCTGGGTTGGAAGCGACCTATGCGGCTGTCGAGGCGGGAAAGACGATCGGTTTGGCTAATAAAGAGTGCCTGGTGGCGGCCGGCGATCTGATCATTTCAGCCGCGCGGGCGAAAAATGTGGCTCTGCTGCCGATCGATTCCGAGCACAATGCGGTGCATCAGTGCATGCGCGGCGGTGCGGCGAGCGAGGTCAGCCAGATTTGGCTTACGGCTTCGGGCGGGCCGTTCCGGAATACTCCGCTGGAAGACTTTAGGACGATTACCCCGGCGCAGGCGCTGAAGCACCCGACCTGGGTGATGGGGCAACGGATTACGATCGACTCCGCGACGATGATGAATAAGGGGTTCGAGGTGATTGAGGCCTGCCGCCTGTTCGATCTGCCGCCGGATAAGGTTCGCGTGACAGTGCATCCGCAGAGCACGGTGCACTCGCTGGTGGAGTTCCAGGATGGGTCGATTTTGGCCCAGATTTCGGTGACAGATATGCGGTTACCGATCCTGTATGCGTTGGCATATCCGGAGCGCCCGGCGTCGAATCTTACGTTTGATCTGGCGACTTTGTCCCGTCTGGACTTCTCGCAGCCGGATTTTGACAAGTTCCCGTGCCTTCGGTTGGCGTACGAAGCTGCGGCTTCCTCACAGGCGGCGTGTATTGCGCTGAATGCTGCGGATGAGATTGCGGTGGCGGCGTTCCTCAAGGGTGCTATTCCTTTCCTCGGCATCCCACGTACAATCGAACGTGTTCTGGAGCTAACCCCAGCGGCGCGGCCGGAGTCTATTCCGGAGGTGCTTGCGGCCGATCAGGCAGCGCGGGTTTGTGCTCAGGAAGTCATCGCAGCCGGTCTGTAGGCCGTTTGCTATCTGGTGTTTTGAGGTATCTCGTTTGTCATTTTTATCCGCATCGCATCTTGCCATTTTCCCGCGTTTTGCCATTGTTCTGGGCATCATGGTCGTCGTGCATGAGTTGGGCCACTTTATTGCGGCCAAGCTTTGCGGTGTGCGGGTGGAGGCCTTTGCGATCGGGTTCGGCAAGCGGTTGTTTGGTGTCGTACACAACGGCACCGACTACTGCGTCAACCTGATTCCGCTGGGCGGATACGTCAAGATGACGAACGAGACGCCGGAGGTTGGCGGCGCGACGAACGCCGCGCCGCAAAGCTCGGACGATCCGGGCGACTTCCAGAATCATCCGCGCTGGCAGCGGACAATAATCGCTGTTGCGGGCCCAGTAGCGAACTTCATTTTAGCGTTTGTGCTGATGGCAGGGTTGTATATGTTCAACAACCAGGTTCCGGCGTATGTGACGCAGCCTGCGGTGGCGGACTTTGTAGCGGCAGATTCTCCGGTGGGAAAAACGGGGATCAAAGCTGGCGACACAGTTGTGCACTTCGACAACATGGACAACCCGACCTGGGGCGATCTGGAACAGCGCGGGCCGCTGGATTCGAACCAGGATGCCGCTTTCTCTTACGTCCACAATGGCCAACGGGTCGATACGAAGCTGTTCATTGAGAACAAGGGCAAGCCGGAGGATCTTGATTTTGCGGACCTCGGCATGGTTCCGGTCGAGCAGAAAATGCCGGTGCAGGTAAAGGCTCTACCCGACAAGACCAAGCCTGCGGCGATCGCAGGTTTTCAGCCGAACGACATAGTTTTGGGGATCGACGATCTCCATCCGCACTCGGTGGATGCATTGTTGGCGTACCTGCAGGACCGCAAGGGTAAGCCATCAGTTGTGACGTTGGAACGGAAAAACGCGGCTGGAGAGTCGGCGCTGCTACAGGTTCCGATCACGCCGTTCTATGGCGACGCACAGCGCGGCAAGCTTTGGATGATCGGATTTCAGGCGGTTCCGCCACCTACGACGGTTAAAAAGTTGCCAGTCGGTGACGCCATGGCGCTTTCGTGGACCGACAATGTGAAGAATTCGAAGCTGATCTTCGACGTGCTGCACCGCCTGTTTACGCGTCAGGTGTCGGTGAAGTCGCTTTCCAGCCCGGTGGGAATGGCAGTGCAGGTGAATGAGGCGTTTGAGGCTCCGGGCAGCTTCCCGATTATCGCGACGATGGCGATGATTTCCCTCAACCTCGGCATCTTCAACCTGCTGCCGATACCGATTCTGGACGGCGGGATGATCCTGTTTTTGGCGATTGAAAGCCTGATGCGGCGCGACCTGAACCAGGCGGTGAAAGAACGCGTGTATCAAGTGGCGTTCGTCTGCCTGGTGCTGTTTGCCGCGATGGTGATCTTCAACGACATTACCAAGCTGCTGCCGGCGCACTTCAAGGGCTAATCGTCTTCGCTGTTTGTACGGACTGTTCCGTGCGAGTTGGGTCGGACGACCGGGGGCTCAAACTCTCGCGGCAAGTCCTTGGTGCGTTTGCTCATAATCAGCAACATCCCAACTGCGATCAGCGATAAAACACCGACACTAACGAGCATCGTGATGACCATGGAAGTTTCCTCCACATGGTGGGACTGCGTTGCAAGCAAATTAGTTATCTGGCGGCTGCAGTTGGGGGCACAACTTCCAATACGGAGATTCTGGCTTTGCCAGAATGACGGTGTGCACGTGAAACGCTAGCCGCGAAGTTCTGCCGCAATCTTGGTGGCGGCGATGCGGGCGCGGTCTTCCTCGTCGGGGCCGAAGCTGATGGCGCCGACGCGAGCGTGGCCGCCACCTCCGTACCGCTCGCAGATTTCGGCTATATTTTCCAACTGATCGTGCGGTATTTTGCTCCAGGGGTTGGTTCCAACCGAGATTTTGGTGCGGAAGCTGGAACGCGTGACCGCAACGGTGTAGGTGGCCTGCGGATAGTAGTAGTACGGGATGAACTTGCTCAGCGCCTCGGTCTCGCGGTCCAGCAGATCGAAGAAGATGACGCCGTCGATGAGTTCTGCGCGCTTGCGAACGAGGTCCATGGCGGCGACGTGTTTCCGCATCAGGGGGGAGATCTTTTCCTGAATAAAGGGCTGCTTGACGATGTCGGCCAGCGGCATGGAGGTGAGCATCGGGATGATGCGGGGGATGAAGTCTGGAGAGTCAGCGTTCTCGATGACGAGGGCGAGCTTCAGGGCAGGCTCCTGCATCTCGACGGCCATCTTTGCACTTTCAAAACGGGCGCCGTCGACGATGTCGGCCCAGTAAAGCAGTTCACCGAGGCCGGAGATGTTGAAGCCGAAACGGCTCTTGCCGACGGCTGCGATGAAGCTGGTGCAGGAGACCATGTCGGGATCGAAGAAGTGGCGCATGCCGAGCGGGCCGCGTTGGCCGCGGTTGAAGTGCGCGCGATCTTCGTCGGTGAGGAAGGCGCTCTGGTGGTGATCGAACCACCAGGTGAGCTTGGGGGATGCGGTGTATTTGAAGTCGACGATAGCGTTTTCGCCGGGGCCGAAGACAGATTCGGAGATACCTCCGCTGGCTGCGTGGGCCAGCCCAGTGTACTCGTAGACATCCGCTCCGCCGATACATTCGCGGTGAAACTTGGTGAAGACGGCGGCCGAACAGGCTCCGTCGAAGCAATGGTTGTGGTGGAGGACGCGAAATGTCATGGGGACTCCAAGTTGCTTGCTTGCGCAACTCTACACAGCGTCGCACATTATCGCTACAGATTGTTGGACGAATGCTCCATCTAACACCTTTGAGGCAGTAGGATAGCATTGCCGAGAGTCCATGATCCCTGGAGCTAACCTTGTTTGAATTCGAGTCGAACGTAAGTGAGAATACCGCTGAAGTGGCTCCACCGCCGATGCTGGAGTCGGTCGCGCCGCCAGAGTCTACCTCCACTGAGGCGCTAAAGCCGACTCTAAAGCGACTGTTCGTGGGTGACGATGGACTGCGGGCCGGGTGGAGCGTTCTGGCGTTCATCCTGCTGGTGGCGCTGGTCGGTGGTTGCCTGAGCTTTGTCGTCCAGCATTTCCACTTGATGCCAAAGCGGGCAACCGGAGCGAAGGAGCTTGCGCCCGAAGCCATGGCAATCGGCGAGTTGATGCAGTTTGTGTCGTTTGCGATACCGGCATGGTTAATGTCGCTGATTGAGCGCCGACCGTTTGGTCGGTACGGCTTGACCAGCCAGCGGATGTTGCCGGATTTTGCAGCGGGACTATTCTGGGGATTCGCCGCTCTCTCTGTGTTGATTGCGATGATGTTTGCAGTCCACGCGATCGCTTTTGACGGCTTTCTGATCCACGGCACGATTGCTTTGGGATACGCGGCCAAGTGGGGGCTGGTTTTCCTGCTTGTCGGCTTGTTTGAGGAGTTTT
Source organism: Rhodanobacteraceae bacterium (assembly GCA_043783075.1). Taxonomy (GTDB): domain Bacteria; phylum Acidobacteriota; class Terriglobia; order Terriglobales; family Acidobacteriaceae; genus Edaphobacter. The sequence goes on along the minus strand of JAYVZU010000289.1, from coordinate 259 downwards.
TCTTTCGCGGATACCTACAGTACACGGTGGCTCGCGGTGTCTCAGGCATCACGCGGACGATGGACCCGCAGAACCATTACAGCCACGTGATCGGGTTCTGGGTTACGGCGGCGATCTTCTCACTGGGCCTATTTATGTTGGCGCACCTTGGCAATGGCGGGGAGACCGCCTCGGGAATTATCGCGGTGGGGCTGGCGGGCGTGGTGTTTGCGTTTTCGCTATATCGAACCGGCTCGCTGTGGTGGGGGATTGGGATGCA
>JAYVZU010000288.1:0-1617 GCA_043783075.1 Rhodanobacteraceae bacterium | reverse complement strand
TCGTTACCCGTGGTGCGATCCAGACGCCGGAACAGTATGTGCCAGGCTCTCCCCTGCCGGGACCATGGGAGGCGAATTTAACGATGGGGACCGCATGGCAATACCAGCCGCAGCACGAGCTTTATAAGAGCGGCCCTGAGTTGATTCGCCTCCTGATCCAGACAAGGGCGCGCGGCGGGAATCTACTGCTCAACGTTGGGCCAAAGCCAGACGGCGAACTGCCCATCGAACAGGAGGAGCGTCTGCGCGAGATTGGGCTCTGGATGATGGTGAACTCGAAGGCGATCTATGAAGTTCGACCGTGGAACATCACGAACGAAAACGACATTTGGTTCACGCAGAGCAAGGATGGCGAGACGCTGTATGCGATCGTCGATCGGCCCTGGAAGCGCGGTACCACCATCGACCTGGTGCTGAAGTCGGTGCTGGTAACGCATGAATCGGAGATCTCCTTGCTCGGCCAGAACAGCAAGGTTTACGAGTATCAGCCGGAGGCCGATACGATACCGCGCTGGAGCCAGCAACCAGACGGATTACACATCCAAGCGTTTCGCTCCCAGCGACTGCAGGACAATAGCGCGTGGCCCAACGCCGCCGTAATCCAGATCACGCACGTAAAGCAAGGCTTCACCCCACCGACGGCTCACACACTCCCCGTAGAAGCTTTTCTGGGCACCCGTACTCTTCGGTTGACGGGAAAGTGGACCAATCCCGGCAAGCCCGCAACCGTACAGGTGGGATTTGAATACCGCACCATTGCGGGCGAGGACGTCAATGCACGCACGGCACCCTGGACTGCATTACCCATGACGGAGTCTGCCACGCCCGGAACGTTCGCCACGGACACGACCGTCTTCGAGGCTGGCACGCGGTATGAGGTGCGAGCGGTGGTCAAACATCCGCTGCTGACGATCTACGGCGAGCAGGTGCGGGTTCCGTTCGTCAAGTAGCACGTGCTTTATCGGAGCAGCGCGGCCGCCGCCCACAGTATCGGAGCTTGTCCATGGAAGTCGCCCGTGCGGCGTTTGCGTGCGAGGTAATAGTCAACATCGTTCAGCTTATTTGTTCCCTCGCAAACATTGGTCACGTCGCCATTCTGATCGATGTGTCCAACCAGTGCGAGCCATGACTTGCGGGCAGCGGGCCCGTATTGAGCCGCGTCGAGCCAACCGCTCTTGACGCCACTGATCATGGCAAACGAAAACATGGCTGTTCTGGACGTCTCTGGCCAGGCGGAATCGTTATCCATGAGTTGCCGCCACATTCCATCTTTGCTCTGGTATTTAAGCAGCGCGGCCATCATGATCTGGTAGCCCTTCAAAATGCGTGGACGCTGCGGATGATCCTTGGGAAGAGCGGAAGGCAGCTCCGTCATTCCAGCGGCAACCCACCCGTCACCCCTGCCCCAGTAGACCGGCACATCGGTCGAGTGAAAGAAGAGACCGTTCGGTTGCTGGATGCTGTCGAGATACGCTGCCATCTCGACAGCATCCCGATCCAGATACTTCCGTCCTTCGTCGCCCGATACGCTTCAAGCTGGAGGATGGTCAGCATATACATATCGTCGATCCAGAAGCGGGTCTCGCCTGACAAGCCATCGGGACGTGGCGAGTCCCA
>JAYVZU010000287.1:0-15142 GCA_043783075.1 Rhodanobacteraceae bacterium | reverse complement strand
GCTCTTCGTACCACTTGGTCAGGGTGCTGGTCATGTGCATCTTCTCGATGATGTTGCGCCAGCCGACGCCCGTGTTGTACGCGCAGAAGCTGATCTCGCCCTCCTGCGTGGCGTACGGGATGATGCACTGTTCGGTGCGGCGGAAGTCGTAGTTGAACAGATCCTGAAACCACATACCGGCGATAAACAGGAAGTTCCAGCGGTCGCCACGGCGCTTCTTGATGTCTTCCAGTGTGCGGTCCGCGCCGACCTTGCCGTAATCAATTCCGCTGGCGCCAAAGCTCTTGTCGAACTTCGCCAGCAGGTCCTTGACCTTGAAGTGGGTGGGTGCGTTCTCCGGCCTGTAGTTGGCCAGCAGCGCGAGTCCGGCACCGATCATCGTGAGGTACTTTCCGCGAGCTGCATCGTTGACGCGAGCGATGTCCTTGGACAGCTGCTCGGCGTTGATGAAGGCCGTGACTGGAACACACTCCTTGGTCTCCTTGTCGATCATCAGTGCCATGCCGATGCCGCAGTTCGGGTGGCAGCCGCAGGAGAGCTGGCCCCAGTCGTGGTCCGGCCCGTGCACCAGGTCGGCCCAGTCGGAGAAGGTGGACATGAAGGAGATAGGGAACCAGTCGCGCGTCGGCTCGCCGAGACCTGTCTGATTCTTGACGTCGTGCGCGAGGTGCGAGAGGGTGTAACGCTGCGCCATCCGACGCTCGTCCGAGACCTCTTCGTCGCGGCCCGTGAAGCTGACCGGCTGGAAGCTGAGGAAGTTGATCTTTTTGGGGTTTTCCAGCGCGAACTCGATAATACGGCCGACCTGCTCGTTGTTGATACCGTTGATGATGCAGGTAACGGGCACGATATCGACGCCGGCCTCGTGCAGATTGTGAATGGCCTGCAGCTTCACGTCAAATGCGTTGCCTACCTTGCGGTGCGAGTTGGCAGCGTTGCCGATGCCATCGAACTGCAGGTACGCGTAGCGCAGACCGGCCTCAGCAGCAGCTTTCGAGAACTCTTTCGACTTGGCAAACTCGATGCCGTTGGTCGCGGCCTGGACGCTGGTGTAGCCGACCTTGCGGGCGTAGGCGACGGCGTCGAGGAAGTAAGGGCTGAGCGTGGGCTCGCCACCGGAGAACTGCACCGACATCTGGCGGCGCGGCTTGATGGTGACCGCATTATCCAGCATGGTTTTGATCTCGTCCCACGTCAGCTCGTGGACAAAGCCGACCTGATTGGCGTCCATGAAACACGGGTCGCACATCATGTTGCAGCGGTTGGTCAGGTCGATGGTCAGCACAGAACCCCGGCCGTGCGTCACGGTCGAACTACCATGGTTGTGCAGCTTCTCATCGTTGTGGGCGCGAATATCGCGGCCCGGGAAGACCTCTTCGAGGTGCTTCATGAAGGCGGTGTCGATCGACATCAGATCTTCAAAGTGGCCGTGGATGGGGCAGTCCTTCACCATCAGAATCTGGCCGTCGCGCTCGATGATCTGCGCCTTGATCTCGCCGACCTTTTCGTTCAAAAGAATCTCGTGGGGCAGCTTGCCATCCACAATCTGCTGACGGATCGCCGGGACACACCTGGGGCACAGCGAGTCTGTGGTACGCGGCCAGCCGAGGGGCGGCTTCTCTTTCTGGTAGCTCTTCAAAAGCGGCTTGTCACTCCAACGCGGGGTAAAGCTGTCGTTGGGGCTGATCTTGTTGAGGCGGCTGAATACGGCCCAACCAGCCTTGGCGACGGCAACGATCGATTTTTCAAAAAACTTACTGGGAGCTGGTTTAGCCATGGATTTATCTCTCCTGAGATTGCGGGTCGTCAATCTTGCGCTGACGGACATACCGTTCTTTAGGGTTCCTCGCGAGCGGGCTGCGAGAGGGTTAAGACCAACCTGTTGGATGCATCACGACAGGGCCTGCTCCGGAAAAGTTGAAAAACTTTTAGAGAAGCGACAACCGTCCCTAAAACTATGCCGCATGGCCCTCGCCGGAAAGGGTCATGCAGTGAACGGCGACCGGCTGCATTGAATGGCAGAAAAATGAGCCCGTTTTGGACTGATGATTTTTGCTACCCACGAACAGGAATGTAGGGTGAGTAACCAAATGGGCACGGCCGATGGGATTTCGCTCCAATGCTGGAAACTGCCGAGCATACTTAAGCGTGGACTAGTCTGTTTGAAGTCCAAAGAACGCAGGAGAGGGATGAACCGAATGACAATCCGGACACCGGGGCTTTCGTGGGCTGGACGTGCCGGTATCGGCTCCCTGGTGGCGCTGGTTGTTGGCTGCCACAAGGCCTCCGTCCCGACTGCCTCCACACCTCCGCCGCCTCCCGCGGCCTCGTCGGCTGGCCGAACGACACCTTCCAGTTCCACCGCACATACAGCGGTCGTTCCGCATCTGCCTCCGTCGCCAGATGACGTGCAGGGCAAGCCCGTCTCGACTGAGATCGGCCTGGCGAGCTGGTACGGGCCATACAACAACCGGCGCGCCGCTGACGGCAGCATCTACGACGGCAACGGCATGACCGCCGCGCACCGCACTCTGCCGATGGGCACGACAGTCCGAGTCACAAACCTTGCGACCAATGAGTCTGTGATGGTCCGGATTACGGATCGCGGCCCGTTTGTGCCGGGCCGGTCGCTGGATCTGTCACTCGCCGCAGCGAAGGCCATCGGCGTGTACCGAATGGGGGTCGCGAGAGTGAAGTTAGAGGCGTTTGCTCACCCCGGCTCCGACCCCGAGGGCCGCTGGTGCGTGCAGATCGGCGCGTTCATCGACCCGAACGACGCCATCCAGTTCAGGAACGATCTGCTGAGCCGCTACAAGACCTCGAAGGTGATCGAGTTCGCGGGAGCCACGGGGCACTGGGTCCGCATCAATCCCGCCCAGCCCGACCGCGCTACGGCAAACAAGATTGCCGAGTCGATCCACCTGCCCGACGCCGAGCCTTACTTGATTCGGACAAATTAAAACAAAGAGCCGACCGCGGATTATCGCGGAGAGACGCGGATTTCACCCTCGTTTGATTTAATCCGCACTACTCCGCGTTAAACCGCGTTCGGCTCTGGCCTATTTTCCTGCGTCCGGCGGCGTGTAATACGGGAGCTTCTGCTGCTCTTCGGTCGCGCGTTTGACGCCGATATCGCCGAACAGCAGGCTGGGGGCGATGGTCGTCTCCGGCAGCGCGCCGATGCTGTTGTTGACTACAGCATCATCCCCCGCCGCAACGATATCGCTGCGCATGCTGCGGTTGTCGAGCTCGTCGAAGATCGCGCCGCGAACCAGCTGACGGGTACCGTCTGGATGCACCCGGTACAGCATGCGTGGTGCGAGATCGCCGCCGATGGCTTCGACCTCGTAGACGTCGCGGCCCTGCTCCTTCGCCATCGCGACCAGCTTGTTGTGGAGTTCGGCTGCCGGTACCGGCGAAACCGCCTTGACGAAGATAACTCCGGCAACGGCTCGCGCGCCCTGCCCCGGAGCGGCGCGACCATGACCGTTTGAAGTCGGGAAGTCGCGTACCGGGGTGCGGCCGACGAGGTAGTTCATCAGCTTGCCGTGCTGGACAAGCTCAACCGCCTGAGCCGGTACGCCCTCGTCGTCCACCTGATACGAGCCGATGAGCGTGCGGCCCTTGAAGGTGGCCATGCGCGGGTCGTCCACGACATCGAGAATGTCCGGCAGAACCTTCGCCCTGAAGCTGGACTGGTATGCGCCGTTGGTGCGGGCGGTGGTGCCCATACCCGGTCGGTCAGCCTCGACGTTCGGGACAAAGAGGCGATTGATGACACCGGTCGAGGAAGTCGCGTTGAACAATACTGGCCCATGGAAGTCTTCCGCATCGGCTACCGGCGCATTTCGCAGAGCTTCAAAAGCCTTTACCGCATTCACCACGCGCTTGTGGAACACCTCGGCGTTCTCCAGTTCGGTGGCGACGGCAGTTGTCGGGCCTGTGTCGCGACCCAGCCGCATTCCGTCCTGAGCCTGACCGTTTACGGAATAGCTGGCCGTGTAGGCGCTATAGCCGTGCCGCAGCGTCGTCCCTTCGGTGTTGACCTGAAAGTGGTTGAGCACGACGGCTCGCAGACTGGCGCTCGAAAACTGGACAGCCCAAGAAGTTGCACGCAGTTCCGGGTCGGTCAGGAAGGCGCCGCTGGCATCGACGAGCCGCTTCTTCCACTCCGCCTCATCCACTTCCAGCTTCACAATCGGCTCAATCGCGACGATCGGCGCGGCGGCCGAGAAATCCTTCTCGGTGGGCGGCTTCTCAAAGCGCTTCAGCTGCGCCTGCTTGCCCGCGTAAGCTCGCAGAGCGGCCTTGTAGGCCTCGTCGGTAGTCGTCCAAAGTGCATAGCGGAGGGCTGCGGGATCGTTATCCTGCGGCGCCAGCTCGACCGACCCATCGCCGCGGCTGGAGCTGGAATCCATGGTGTAGTCGCCGATCCGCACCGTGACGCGGACGACGCGCTGATGGTTGTGATCCGACTGCGTCAACGCGCCAAAGTTCGCGACGGCCTCGTAGGTCTGGTAGTCGTCCACGCGGTACTCGATGAAGTATGGCTTCTGCATCCCCGGCAGCACGAGTTGGTCGCGCTCGCGGTCGAGCTCCTGCTGCATGGCGATCAGCAGCGGGTCAGTGATCAAAGGCTTTGACGGATCGGCAGGCGCAGCGGCCACAGCGGCAATGGGAGCCAGCGACAATCCAGCGAGGAGAGCGATTGGGAGGTGCTTGATGGACCTTTTCATTAGCGCTTCCCTTCGCTTGCGGTTTCGGTGGGTGGCGGAACAATCGGCGGGCGAGCTGTGCCCTGCGTCTGGCGCTGCGTTTCAATCTCGCTGACCAGCATGGCCGGAGCGACCGCGCTAACCGGAATGCTTCCGCTTTCCGCACCGCAGACGCCGTTGAAGATGTCCTGATGGTCGCCAGTCGCAAGAATGCGGTTCAGCGCGGCCTGCGGTGTGCCGACGATCGAGACGCCGCGCACCAGTTCGTCGGGGCGGCCATCCACATACACGCGGTACACCACCAGCGGTACCACGGAGAACGCCTGCGGACTGCGGCGCGATGTCACCGCAAAGCCGGACGAGATGTCCTCGAAGTAGAGGCCGTAGGGCTTGTTCTGCTTCTTCGCTTCGGCTTTCAACATCTCGCGCAATGTCGTCTCGGGTACAGTCTTCGACGAGGTGACGATCAGGTTGCCCTGGCGCCCCGTCGGCATGTGGCCCGACTCCGCGCGGCCATGACCATTTGAGATACCGAAGCTGGCAATCGGCAGCCGCGACATCAGAAAGGTTTCGAGAACGCCGTCCTTGATGAGATCGACCTTCCGGGCCGCCTGGCCCTCGTCGTCATATAGATAGTGGCCGCTGAGCGCGGTACCGGAGAAGCTGAGCAACGTCGGATCGTCCGCGACCGACATAAAGCTCGGCATGATGGACTTGCCGATCAGCTTGGTGAAGGTCTGGCCCTCGTCGTCGCCCTTCTGGCGCTGGCCCTCGAGCCGGTGACCCAATACCTCGTGGAAGAAGACGGCGCTGGCTCGACCGCTCAGGATCGCCGGTCCGTCAAACGGCTCGGTGATAGGCGCGAGGCGTAGCTCTTCAAGATTCTTCGCCATTGCAATCGTCTTGGCGACAAGCGTCTTCTGGTCCGGCAGGCGGCCCAGCTCGTCGCTTTCGAACGTCTCGACGCGGTACAGCTCCATGCCGTCGGCGGCGCGGGTGCGGCCTACGATCACCAGCCGCGCAACGTGGCTCGGCGTGCTGACGCGGGTGCCGTCGCTGGAGACGAAGTAGTCCACCTCCTCCGATGCCTGCAGGTTGACCATGTTGTAGAACACGTCCGGATACGCCTTGAACAGGCCGGAGATCTCGCGGATACGGTTCTCCCAGTCGGCCTTATCCTTCATCAGCGGCGCACCAGGCGAAAACTTCGGATCTACCGGAACCAACGCGTTGGCAGGAGCTTCCTTGGAGAAATCCGGCGACGTATCTTCTTCCTTGGCGCGAACCTGCTGCTCGGTCTTTACCTGTAGGAAGCTATCGAGCGCTCGGCCGTAACCACGATTGGTGGCGTACCAGAGGCTGCGGGCCAGGGCCACGCGATCGTCCGAAAGCGGCAGCGGCATGGTGGTAAGCGCGCTGTTGCGATGCGTGCCGTGCGTATTGTCTTCCGCCTCGCTGCCCAGCCGGACCTGAACGTCAGCCGAGCGGCGGCGGCTTTCGTTATCACCGCTAAGCGCGCCAAACTGCGCGGAGAGCGAGACGCTGTCGGAATCAGACACCGCGTAGCTCATAAAATAGGGCTTCGGCTGCGGCTGTCCCTTCGCATCGGCTGGAGCAGAGGAGCCGAGTGACTTCATGGCGCGAGCCAGTTCCGCCTCCATAACCTCCAGCAGTACCGGATTGGGCGGCAGAGTGGCGGCCGATGCCGGCTTAGTCCCCGGGACCTCGGGTCCAGCGGCGTACGTCGCCAAACTTCCACCCACCAACAGACAATTAAGAGAGAACCCAGCCAGCCAACGAGTCGTCAAGGGAAATACCGCCTGTCCGTTCCGATTTTTCACGCTACACGCAGAGTCTATCCGATGAGCGGTACTGAACGTTAGACGTTACAACCACAGTGGTAGACGCGGACCGGAGCAGCCGGTTTGCGCAGGAGGAAGTTCGGAGTGCAATATTGAAACTTCAACGCAGATTTCAGGAGCTTCATGCGCCTTTGCTCTCTCTTGTTCACATGCGTCGCCGTCCTTACCCTGATCAGCCTGAATCCGGTCGCCGCCCACGCCGCCGCGACCCCGACCGAAGCCGCCGCACTTGACGCCGCCGCATCCGATTACACCGCCTACACGCTGCCGCCGGACAAGCTGGCGAAGTCTGAAGCCCTGCACCGCTTCCGGGTTACGATGGCCTTTGCCGAACCGGTGTGGAGCATCGCCTCCATACTCTTGCTGCTCCAGTTCGGAATCATTGCCCGAATGAGAGACGTGGCGATAAACCTCAGCAAGAACCGTTGGGCACAGGGATTTACCTTCTTCTTCCAGTTTTTGCTCGTCACACTCCTGTTGAGCCTACCGCTTGATATGTATGGTCACAAGGTCTCCCGAGAGTACGGGCTAAGTGTGCAAGGCTGGGCGAGTTGGTTTGGCGACCAGGGCAAGTCGTTCGGCCTTATTTACCTCTTCGGCGGACTCGGCGTCATGCTGCTCTTCCTCCTGATTACGAAGTTCCCGCGGAGATGGTGGCTGTGGCTGTGGTTCCCCACGATGGCCTTCACACTTCTCGGCGTCTTCATCACGCCCTTCGTTATCGATCCTCTTTTCAATAAATTCGAGCCCCTCAGCAAAACGAATCCCGCTCTGGTGGAGCAGTTGGAACGCGTTGTTGCGAAGGGGGACGGCATCAACATCCCGCCAGAGCGCATGTTCCTGATGAAAGCGTCGGACAAGGTCACCACGTTGAATGCCTACGTCACCGGCTTCGGAGCGTCGAAGCGCGTCGTGGTGTGGGATACGTCCATCGCAAAGGGGACGCCTGACGAGATTCTCTTCATCTTCGGGCACGAGATGGGACACTATGTCCTCGGCCACATCGTTAGCGGAATTGCGTTCTCCTTCATGGCCTTCCTGTTGGAATTTTTCATCGGATTCCACTTCTTTCAGTTCCTGGTAAGACGCTTCGGCGCGCGGTGGGGCATTCCAGTCCAAGAGAATTGGGGCTCTTTGGCGATCTTCATCCTGGTACTTACAACAATCGGCTCCGTATCCACACCACTGTTCAATAGCTTCAGCCGGGCGCATGAACATGCCGCTGACGTTTATGGGCAGGAAGTCGTCCATGGCATCGTCACGAATCCGCAAGCAACCGGCCAGGCTGCATTCCAACTACTGGGGGAAAACGGCCTCTCCTACCCGTATCCCTCCGACGCCTACGAGTGCTGGACTGGCTCCCATCCGCCCATCTGGCTCCGTGCTGCGTTCGCCAAACACTACGACCCGTGGGCTCCCGGAGAGGAACCCAAATACTTCAAGAAGTAGAATGATAGGCATGACCGACTGTCTGTTCTGCAAGATCGCGAGCCACGACATTCCGGTGAAGGTCGTCTTCGAAGACGACCTCTGCCTCGTCTTCCCCGACATCAATCCGCAGGCGCCGACGCACTTGCTTGTCATTCCAAAACAACACTTCGCCAACGTTACCGAGGCGACAGCTTCCCTGCTGGGTCAGGTTCTGAAGACAGCAGCGGACGTGGGCGCGCGGGAGTTGCCGGGCGGCTTCCGCATCGTGATCAACACCGGCGACGACGGTGGCCAGACCGTCGACCACCTCCACCTGCACCTGCTCGGCGGACGCGGCATGCACTGGCCACCAGGATAGCGCCAAGACTTAACACCGATTTAAACCGATGAAGGGATAAGAACAAATAAGACCAATCGCTGGTTTTATCCGTTCTTATCCCTTTTTCGGTGGTGATCGGCGGTAAGCCTTACTGGTTGAAGTTCGGCTCTTCGACTTCTTCGATTCCGTAGCGGCGCAGCAAGTTGGGCAGATTCTGAGAGAACGCCGCGCGCGGCATCACGGTATCGCATCCAGCTTCGACAGCCTTAGCCTTCAGGTCGCCCTGCAGGTGCGATAGGAATCCGATGATGGACACCGTCTTCTTCAGCTTGGTCTTCAGCTTCGGGATCAGCGTCATCGGCTTGGCATTCGCATTGTTTAAGTCGAATACGATCAGGCCGGGACGGTCATCCTCTGGCATGTCAACAAGCGCGGCGATCTGCTCCTTGTCGTTCTTGATGAAGGCCACCTTGACGCCGAGTTTACGCGCCGTCTCGGAGATCTTGGCGATGAAGAACAGGTCCTCGATGAAGAAGTAGATCTTTGTCGGGGCATCGGGAGCAATCGGAATAGGCCGACCCTGGGAGTAGTCGATCGGCTGCGAATCGCCCTGGTGCAGCGTACGGCCACGGTTACCGCCACCACCATTGCCAAAATTGCTGTATGGATCCATGGTGGACGGCGACGAATCGAAGACATTGCCATTCACTGCGCGATAGCTGTGGTCCATCGGGCCGACAAAACTGCGCGCACCGCGCTGCTTGCCACCACCACCGCCACTGCCGCCGCCAAACCCGCCCTTGCGCTTGAAGCCGCCAGCGCTGTTTCCGGGCTGGTGCGTATCGGGTCCGCGGAAGCCACCACCACCGCCATTATTGGCGGGGCTGCTGGTGCCGGATGCCTGATTGCCAGGGTTTTCGCCACCACCACGCTGCCGGTCACGATCGCGGAACTTCTTCTTCCAGCGCTTGGTGCCGCCGGGGGCCTGGCTATTTTGCTGACCGCCCTGCTGCGGGCCGGCCGACTGACCACTTTGGCCATTTGCCTGAAAGTTGCGGCCCTGACCATTCTGGCGGAAGCCCTGATTCGGAGTGGATTGCGGGGCAGCTTGCGACTCGGCACCAGCCTGTACGGTGCTGATTGCCTGACCCTCGGGCGCATCTTCTCCGCCAGCCGACGGAATTCCAGGTACCGCGGTCGATTCGCCACCCTTGTTCTTCCGCTTGCGACGGCGACGGCGGCTGCTCTTGGACTGGCCCATCCCATGCGAGATACGCTGTCCGTCTTCATCCAACTCGTACCCGGCGGAACCGCCCTGGTTCTCTTCGCCGCTTGCCCGCGGAGCCTGCATCTGCTCCGGCACCTCTGAAACACTCTGCTCTGAACTCATGCTTCCGTTTCCTCTTGCCTGTCGCCCTAAATCTGGCTGACATTTAGCATCCCGCTACGACATACGACAACCACGGCATGTCGCGCCTTACAAATGCACGCAGCGGTCGGGTTCTCGAGCATCGGTTGGGACGGTTTCAAATGCTACCTGTATCCGAAGGTCATTTCGTCAACTTCAGATCATCTACAGCGTCACGCCCGGAGTTCGACGTGCTGTGCAACGGCTTGCCGGGGCTCTGGCTCACGCGATCCGCACCCTGGAAGCAACTTCCGCTCTTCGCTACCACCCTTGGCGCGGCCCTGTGGGTCGCAAAAGCGAACCCGTCAAGCACCACATCCAACACGAACAGCATGTCAAACCAGTCTGAAAGAGATTCGAGGATTCGCCCCGCGCACCGTAACGATCATGCGGGAGTTAGGACCCCGGCTATCCATTCCTGTCTGTGACTACCTGGAATTCATCGTTTCATCCCGGGATTCATTGCGTCCACGCCGCCGATGTCCTCGGGTCTGGTTCGACCTGCAAAAGTAATGCGCCGGATACTCAGATTTCTATCCTTTGATAAGACTGTCTGGAAGTCCACATCGAGTTCGGACTTCGCGGAAAAAATCCCTCGAGCCGCAATCCATAACTGACGCAACTAATAGCTTACGCCGAAACAATTCTGCCTGCAACTGATTTTTTTGGCATCGCGAAAGCAAGAAATCAAATCTTCCGGCAAAGAAATTGCAAATCAAAGGATTCGACCACTCCGGTCTGCCAATCGCCTGAACTCTATATAAAGCTCTATATAGATAGGTTCCTGACAATGAGACTGCGGAGCGGCCACCTGTACTTCTACATCGACTCGTTGAAACTAATGGCCAGTCACGGCCTCCAGAAAACCGATACCCAGGCTAGCCGGTATCGGGAGCCCCTTGCGACTTGCTGCGCCTCTATGGGTGCATGCTCGGGAGTCACTCTGAGGTCATCTTTCGTGCGATCAAAACATCGTCGAACAAAAAATTGGGAGCAATCCGCGTGCCAAACAAATTCTCCGAGGGAATTTCACGAACAGACCGAATTTCACGATTCTTTGTAGGACTGCCGACAGAGCAGAATCTGCAAAACGGATAATCTGGATGACGCATCTTCTAAAATCAGTATTTTCGTTCAAACCTGCCCGAAGCCTGAACGTTGACCCGTCCCAACCACACGCCTATAATTCAACTAGCATTCCGGCAGGTTGCCTAGCCCCAGCAAGCTCCTCCCAATTCAACTCCGTTTCGTTTCGTTTCGGACCACTGAGAAGGGCCGGTTCAGGCTCAAGATCGCAGTTTCGTGTTGTGTCCTCCGGAGTAATGCGGCAACCGAACCATTTCGAGAGCTACCCCGATTTTTGGTATTCCTAAGGAGCAAGACAATTCGTATGAACCGCAACCTCACTCTCCTGACCGCGCTTGGCGCGGGCCTCGCCCTCGCCCCCTTCGCTCTCGCTCAGACTCCCGCAGCAGCGCCAGCACCCGTCGTCGCTCCCGTTGCCATGGACGCCAAAATCGCGCTCGTCAACTTTGAGCAGGTCGTCCTCGCATCCAACGAAGGACAGGTCGTTACGGCTAACACCCAGAAGAAGTTTGAGCCCCGCAAGAACGAGATCGAGAAGCTCGCATCCGATGTTGACGCGATGAAGAAGCAGGCCTCCGGGACGATGACGGATGAGGCGAAAGCCAAGCTCCTTCGTGATATAGACGTCAAGGAAAAGCGCCTCAACTCCGAAGCGGAGCAGGCTCAGACTGAGTACAACACCGAGTGGCAGGAAGGCCTGAGCGGCGTTGCGCAGAAGATTGCCACGACTATGAAGAAGTATGCCCAGGACAGCGGTTTCACGCTGCTTCTCGATGTGTCCAGCCAGCAGTCGAATGTTCTGTGGGCAGTTCCGCAGACCGACATCTCGCAGGCTGTTGTGGACCTCTACAATAAGCAGTCGGGTATCGCCGCTCCGGCAGCAGCACAGGCACCTCGCCCGTCGGCTCCGAAGCCAGCCGCAGGCCCGAAGCCGGCAGCTAAGCCTCCCGTCAAGTAAGACGAACGCAAGGCTTAACACCGATTGATATCGATCGAATGGATTAAGGGCAGATAGAACTCGAGGTTCGAGTTCTATCCGCCCTTCACTTTGATGTGTGCGACTAAGGACAACTACGGAGATTCTGGCTCCGCCAGAATCTCGGTTTGAGGTGAATTGTCGGCATTGCCTTAAGACGGACGGAGCGTCACCGAATTTCGTGGGGGCTTGATCCGACCTTATCCCGGTTTCGGTGTAGATCGGTGTTAAGCCTTTCGCCCTACTCTTCGCCGACCTTCAGCACGGCGAGGAACGCCTCCTGCGGGATATCGACTTTGCCGATCCGCTTCATGCGCTTCTTGCCTTCCTTTTGCTTATCGAGCAGCTTGCGCTTGCGGCTGATGTCGCCGCCGTAGCACTTGGCGATGACGTTCTTGCGGATAGCCGTCACGGTCTCGCGCGCGATGATCTTTGAGCCAATCGCAGCCTGGATTGCGACCTCGAACATCTGACGCGGGATGAGTTCCCTCATCTTCGAGACCAGCGCCCGTCCACGCTGCATGGCAAAGTCCTTGTGGATGATGATCGATAGCGCATCCACCGCGTCGCCGCCGATCAGGATGTCCATCTTCACCATCGGCGAGATCCACATGCCGGCGAGCTGGTAGTCCAGCGAGGCATAGCCGCGCGAGACGGTCTTAAGACGGTCATAGAAGTCGAGCACAATCTCGTTCAGCGGAAGCTCGTAGGTAATGAGTACGCGCGTATCGGAGACGTACTCCATGTTCTTCTGGCGGCCGCGCTTCTCTTCAACCAGCTTCAGAATTCCGCCGACATACTCTTCATTGGTCAGAATCTTCGCGATGATGACCGGCTCTTCGATCATCTCGATCTCGGAGGGATCGGGCCAGCGTGAGGGGTTGTCCACCCAAATCTCAGACCCATCCGTAAGCGTGATCTTGTAACGGACACCTGGGGCAGTGGTGATGAGGTCGAGATCGTACTCGCGTTCCAGGCGTTCCTGAATGATCTCCAGGTGGAGCAGGCCGAGGAAACCGCAGCGAAAACCGAAGCCAAGGGCGACGGAGCTCTCCGGTTCGAACGAGAATGATGCGTCGTTCAGCCGCAGCTTTTCGAGCGCGTCGCGCAACATGGCGTGCTCGTGCGAATCGACCGTGTACAGACCGGCGAAGACCATGCTCTTGATGTCTTCGAAGCCCGGCAGCGCGTAAGCACAGGGCCGTTCGACTTCGGTGATCGTGTCCCCGACCTTGGTGTCGGCGACATTCTTGATGGTCGCGACAAAGAAACCGACTTCGCCGGCGGAGAGTTCATCCAGCGGCACCGGTTTCGGCGTCATCACTCCCATGGAGTCGATTTCAAACTGTCGCCCGTTGGACATTACCTTGATCTTCATGCCCTTGCGCATCCGCCCATTGATGACACGCGCCAGAACAATCACGCCCTTATAGGGATCGAACCAGCTATCAAAGATCAGCGCCTGTAGCGGCGCTTCAGGATCGCCCTTGGGCGGCGGCAGCATGGTTACGACAGCTTCAAGAATCTGCTCGACATTGAGACCAGTCTTGGCCGAGACGCACACGGCGTCGTCCGCAGGCAGACCGACCGCTTTCTCGATCATCTCCTTGGTGCGCTCGATATCGGCCGAAGGCAGGTCGATCTTGTTGATCACTGGAATAATTTCGAGGCCACCCGCAATCGCCAGATACGCATTTGCCAGGGTCTGCGCTTCCACACCCTGCGACGCGTCCACAACGAGCAGAGCGCCTTCGCAGCTGGCAAGCGAACGCGAAACTTCGTAGCTGAAGTCGACGTGGCCGGGCGTGTCGATCAGGTTGAGCTGATAGGTCTCGCCGTCCTGCGCCTTGTACATCATGCGGACGGTGTGGGCCTTGATGGTGATGCCACGCTCGCGTTCGAGGTCCATGGCGTCGAGCACCTGGGCCTGCATCTCGCGGTGGGTCAGCGACCCGGTAAGCTCAAGTAGACGGTCGGACAGCGTGGACTTGCCATGGTCGATATGCGCGATGATCGCGAAATTGCGAATATGCTTTGGATCCATTAGGGGTGCGAGAAGCCTCAACTTCAATGTTAACACCCGGCGGACTGCATTCGGCATGGGGGATGGGCCTGAGTAGAACGATGGAATGAAATTCCTGATGTTTACCGCTCCAGCCATACTTGGCGCTTTCCTTGCACCTTGCATGGTCGTTGCGCAGCTGACCGCTGCTTGCTCCATTCGGAAGCTGGACGGAACAGATATCTCCTGTGCGGACGCGGATGCCTTTGCACGGGCAACGCTTGCTGAGCAACACGTCACCGGTGCCCAGCTGGTTGTGATGGACAAGGGGCAGATGGTCTGGAGCGCGGCCTTCGGATTGCGACGGAAAGACCCGCCACTCCCCACGGATCGCGAGACGACTACCAGGGCCGCGTCGATTACGAAGAGCGTCTTCTCGACCTATGTGATGCAGCTTGTGGTGCGCGGCGAAATCTCGCTGGACGAACCCATCGCGCAGCAGTTGCCGAAGCCTCTCGACACCTACGAGCCATACAAAGATAAGGCGACGGCGGTGGTTGCCGATCCGCGCTGGGCCAAGGTGACGCCGCGCATGTTGCTATCGCACAGCGCCGGTCTGCAGAACTTTTCGGAGATTGAACCGGACAAGAGGATGCACCTGCACTTCGATCCCGGAACGAGCTTCCTCTACTCCCGCGAAGGCATCAACCTGGTGCGGTTTGTGATCGAACAGAAGAAGGGGAAACCACTCGATGAGCTGATGCAGAATGCGCTCTTCGCTCCCCTAAAAATGACACGGACGGGAATCATCTACCGCAAGGAGTTCGCCGATAATGTCGCGGACCGGTACGACTTGAATGAAGTATTTCGGTCAAAGACAACCTGCTTTCCAAGTCGTGCCGCAGGTTCGATGACCACCAGCGCAGAGGACCTTGCACGGTTCCTCACGACATTCTTGAACGACAAGCTGTTGAAGCAGACGACGCGCACCGAGATGTGGAAGCCGGTTCACCAGCTGCGCTTGTTGTATCAGTTTCCATTGAAGGCGAACGAAGAGCCGGGTGCAGAGAGTGCGACAGTTGGACTTGCATATGGCGTCGGCTGACGAAGACTCCGTACGGCCCAGCAGTCTTCAAGGAAGGCCATGGTGACGGCGCGCAGAATTACGTCATATGCTTTGAGCGCCGACAGGCCTGCATCATTCTGCTTACCAACAGCGACAATGGAGAGTTGGCATTTCGTCCGCTGCTGGAGCATATTTTTGGTGACACGGTAACCCCCTGGGAGTGGGAGGGTTACACACCTGCGTACATTGATGCGGCTCGAAAGCAATAGAGGTAACG
>JAYVZU010000286.1:0-5030 GCA_043783075.1 Rhodanobacteraceae bacterium | reverse complement strand
TACCGGTCGAGCATCTTGCGAAAAGCCGTCGGCGTCATGTTGTTGTAACCGTTGGCCGGTTCTACTTCTTTGTAACCAAGCTGCGCGACCTTCGCGAGTGTACCTTCAAAGTCTTTCTCCATTTCGTCGCGGACGGTGTAGAGCTCAATGCCAATTTGCTTCGCCCACTTCGCGGTGGTGGGCTGCGCGAGAAGCGACTGGGTGAAGCCGGTTGACGCAGCGACTCCGACAGAGGCAGCACCTCGTAGGAATGACCGACGGTTAATTTGTTTGCGCGCTGCGTGTAGACCATGAGAACTCCCTGAACTGAACCAACCATAGGACAACGACCTGACAAGCCCGACCGGATTCGCATCCCCTCTATTGATCGCAGTCCGCGGGGAGTAGGCGGCATCACACCAAGTTTCCAACCGAGCCTCACGGTCTTCCTCGAGCATATCCAGAACCACATGGAATTCGGCTTCAAGGTGTTCTTGCGCTACGTTTAGATGATGCAGAACTTCTGTATTTCCAATAGATAGCCAACATCCGCGATCGCCTCTCTTCAGCCGGGCTGAATGATTTTTATGCGATTTTCATGCGGTTTCGTATTTACTTTTTACAAGCACACCCAATCAATCTATCTTCAGATTTCCATCTGACACATTAACCCGTGTTATATTTTGCAATATTCAATACAACTTAACCCGGTTTTGACCAAGGAGTCCTACTTATGCCCACTGCCCTGCCTCAGGGAGTACGCCCCTCCTTTCCTCAAAAACTCCAGCGCCTCGGTACGCGTCTTAAGAGCGCCGAGTGGAGACGTTACGGCGCAACGCTACTCGCTGGTAAAGCCCTCGGGGTTGCTGCGGTCATGGGGATTGCCCTGCTCGTGACGGAACTCTGCTTCACAACCGTGTTTGCTGCCGACGCCCCGCCGGTGAAGGCTGCCGACATCATCAATCCGGTCAACACCATGTGGACGCTCATTGCGGCCTTCCTGGTCTTCGGCATGCAGGTCGGTTTCACCATGCTCGAGGCCGGTTTCTGCCGCTCGCGCGAGACCGTCAACGTGCTGATGGAATGTATCGTTGATACGTGCCTCTGCGGCTTGCTTTTCTACGCCGTCGGATTTGCGTTCATGTTCTCGCACGGCAACGGATTCATCGGCTACCACTGGTTTTTCCTGAAGGACATCCCGGCCACCTACGAGACCTCAGGCGTCGCATTCCTCGCCTTCTGGCTCTTCCAGTTCGCCTTCGCCGACACCTGCTCCACCATCACCTCTGGTGCCATGATCGGCCGTACCGGCTTCGTCGGCGACCTGCTCTACTCGCTCGCTGTCTCCGGCTTCATCTATCCGATCATCGGTCACTGGGCATGGGGTCCGGACGGATTCCTCGCCACAATGGGCGCAACCGGCTTCTTCCTACCCACACTCGGCACGGGTTTCCACGACTTCGCGGGCTCCACGGTCGTTCACACCATCGGCGGTTTCATTGCTCTTGCCGGTTCCATCGTTCTCGGGCCGCGGCTCGGACGCACCTTCAAGCGTGATGGCGGCGGACCGATGATGCCACATGACCTGACCATCGCTGCTGCTGGCGGTTTGCTCCTCTGGTTCGGATGGTACGGCTTCAATCCCGGTTCCACTCTTTCGGCAATGGACTTCGAAGGTATCGGCCGCATCTCGGCTAACACCACCCTCGCAGCCTGCGCCGCTGGCCTAACCGCAATGTTCACCGCCTACTTCATGACGAAGAAGTGGGACATCAGCTTCACGGTCAACGGCTTCCTCGCTGGCCTGGTCGCCATCACCTGCCCTTGCTACTGGGTGAGCCCCACTGGTTCCATCATCCTTGGCGCTGTCGCTGGCGTCATCGTAGTAGGTGGCGTCGAACTGCTAGAGTACCTCCGCATTGACGATCCCATCGGCGCTGTTCCGGTTCACGGCATCTGCGGCATCTGGGGAACACTCTCCCTCGGCCTCTTCGCCGTCGGAAAATATGGCGCAACCGGGCCGCTCGCTCCGGACAACAGTGCTCCCCTAAAGGGACTGTTCTACGGTGGCGGTGCGACTCTGCTGGAGGCCCAGTTCATCGGCAGCGCAATCATCACGCTCTCTACCTTTGCGATCGCCATGCTGGTCATGTGGCTGGTCAACCTGACCGGAACGCTGCGTGTCTCCCGTGAGGGTGAACTGCTCGGCCTGGACGTCTACGAGCACGGAATCTCTGCCTACCCCGAGTACGTTATTACTACACTCGGCTCCCCCTCTGGCATCCCTCACCAAAAGTAGCTCAACGGGCATACACTCTACAGCGAGGAAAAACATGACTAAAGTAGAAGCTATTATTCGCCCCAGCCAGTATGACAAGGTGCAGGAGGCGCTTACTGAAATCGGCATCGATGGCATCACCGTATCCGAGGTTCGCGGACACGGTCGCCAGAAGGGCCACAGCGAGAACTACAGAGGCCGCGAGTACGAGATCAATCTCGTGCCGAAGCTCAGACTCGAAATCGTCGTCAGCGACGAACGCGTCGAGTCTCTCGTCGAGGCCATTCTGCAGAACGCTGCAACCGGAGAAATCGGCGACGGAAAGATATTCCTGTTCAAGTGCGACGATGCAATCCGCATCCGCAATCATGATCGTGGCGATATCGCTCTCTAACCAACCGAACCTGCTTCAAACGACCGAGCCCACATGGAATACCATGCAGGCTCGGTCTTTCTCTGCGCAGCGGTTCGCTCTAGCTGAGTCGGCCCAGCAATACCATCCAACCCGCCAGCGTCACCACACCAGCCAGATAGCTCGCGATCAGGCTTGAACTCGCGACCTCCGGCGTCGCGCCAAATCCCTTTCCAAACACGATCCCGAAGAAGCCACACGGAATCGCGCATACAAGCACAACATAACGGGTCGCATCGATCGGTAGATGGATCAGCATCGCAATTCCGAGGCAAAGGGCAGGCTGCAAAATATTCTTGGCGACCACCGCCGCAACCACAGCCCATGTAAATCGAAAGCGTTGCGCCGACACCACGAGGCCAGTCAAGAACAGCGCCACGCCTGCCGTAGCCCCGCCCAGAATCGTCAAAGTGCGGTCAATATATGTCGGCATACTGAAGCGCAGCAGCACCACGATAATTGCCAGCACAGGAGCCCACACGACTGGACGCTTCACCGCCTTCCAAAGCGCCGAGCCTAGCCGCTGGACGAACGAATGGTGCGTCGGGCTACCGGCTGCTTCAAGGATGGCCAACGTAATCGGCGATATCGTCACCGCTCCCACGGCAATCGCCGAAGCGCAGGCTACAGATCCAGGCGCTCCATAAGCCGCGGCCAGCAATGGCAAACCGACCGCAGTCGCATTCGGAAACGCCAGGGTCAACGCGATCACGGACTTATCCGACGAGGAATCCAGCCGCGTCGCGAGATACACGGCGCCATAGGTAAGCAGGTATACCGCAGCCAGCACAAACACCAGCCGCGCCTGTCCAAACAGAGCCGCATATTGAGTGTGCGAGATGGTCGAAAACAGTGCACAAGGCAACGCGAAGCTCATCAAGAACGTAATCAGACTTTTTACATTCGTGTTATCGACAACTCTGCGCAACCCGGCGACATAGCCCAGAAGCAACCCTGCAAAGACGGGAAATAGTGCGTTGGTAAGTAGAAGTATCACCCGGCGATCATCTTTATCGCGCCAACGAGTTTATCCAGGTCGGCGATGGTCGTATAAACATGCGGAGTAATTCGCACGGTATGTATATTCTCCCAATTCACGCCAACGACGTGGATCTTGTACTTGTCGAACAACGCATCCGCCAGCGCCCCGGCAGTCATTCCATCCACCATAACGCCGCCAATCGCGCACGAGTACTTCGCTTTCAGCGACGTCTGCAGCTTGACCCTGGGATGCTCGACAACTCGTGTCGCCCAATAGTTCTTCAGGTAGCGAATCCGATCTTCCTTCCGCTTGCTTCCGATCCCCTCGTGGAAGTTGATCGCCTCGCCAATGCCCTGCTCCAAGGGAAAGCTGCGCGTACCAATATCTTCAAACTTACGAATATTCCCACCCTGCGGATCGGCCCCGCAGACCAGCGGCCACACCTTCGCAATCTTCTCCTGCTTGATCCACATCATGCCCGTACCAATCGGCGCGGAGAGGAACTTATGCAGGCTCGTACCAAAGTAGTCGCAGTGCAGGTCCCCAATTTTAAAGTCCATCAGCCCGAATGAGTGTGCCCCGTCGCAGATCACCTCAATACCCCTCGCGTGCGCCATGTCGGCGATCTTCGCTACTGGCATCGTCTGTCCGCACCAGTTCACCATGTGGGTGACGTGGATCAGCTTCGTCCGCGGGGTAATCGCCGCCTCATACCCCTTCACGATCGCGTCGTCATCCTCGATCGGAAAGTCAAAATTAATCTGCTTATAGACGATCCCCTCGCGCATTCCGCGCTGCTGATAGGCCTGAATCATGTGCGGGTAATCCTGCTTCGTCCCGATCACCTCGTCGCCTGCTTTCAGCGGCAACCCAAAGATGATTGTGTTGAGGGCTTCGGTCGAGTTGCGATTCACCGCAATCTCTTCGGCCGATACGCCGCCTAGCCTCGCCAGCCGTTCACGCAGCGGCTCACGTCCCTGATCCAGAATCCGCCACATATAGTAGGACGGCCCTTCGTTCGAGAGCTGGTTATACCGCTCGACCGCTTGCTGAACCACAACTGGCGAGGGCGATACGCCTCCGTTATTCAAGTTGATCAAATTCGGGTTCACCGAGTACGACCGCTGAATCACTGACCAGAAGTCCTCATTCTGAGCCACCTGTTCCGGGTTCAGGCCGTCCACCTTGCGCCCGGCCGTATCCCATTCAGCAGCGTGCGCCTGGTTGAAGAGGCTGTTCACGGAAAATGCGCCAGCGAGTGTCGCTGCCTGTTTTAGAAATGTTCGCCGACCATTTAGAGTCATGCCCGAAAGTCTATGCAACTCAGGCCCGCCAATCAAGCTATAAACACTTTGGCTGAATCCGAACCCGCAATTCAT
>JAYVZU010000285.1:0-5047 GCA_043783075.1 Rhodanobacteraceae bacterium | reverse complement strand
GACGATGAGGATGGCTACGAAGCGGAAGCCATCGACCTCCGGAATGAACCGGTTGCTGGTGATGATGCGGCGCAGCGAGAAGTGCGCGAGCCAGGACTCCGAGTTGTTTGTCGATCTGGATATCGGCATGAAAAGGACGGGGTCGGACGGTTTGCTGTGGTTTGGCGCTGAATGCGTTGGTTAGGAGAGATTAGAGACTGGATTGGCCAGAAGGGCTTCTCGGAGCCAATGGAACGGGGGAACGGGAGGCGGGATCGAATGAGCGACCCGCCGCCCCCTTGTCCTGCCGAATTGTACGCAGGATGAACGGGCCCATCACCTTGGTGGACCAGTAGACGAGCAGCATGGCGATTACGGCATAGGTAAATAGATAGACACAACCCTGTAGGCCCTGCTCCGGGGCGACGTGGGTAACTTCCAGAATCCAGAGAAATGCCCAGGGAGCCTGCTTTGCGCTGCCGACGAGCGTATCGCAGATGAGGAACATGAGGAACATGTCGACTGGCAACAGGAGCATGAGCCCGAGCCATTGCGCCTGATGAAATGCGTCGGCGCCGGGGCTGAAAGAGATACCGGTTGTGTCATCGTCTTCGGCGAGGATGCCGATCTCGTGGCCGTAGATGTTTCCGGCTGCGATGGAGGGTTTGTTGTGCCAGATGACGCGGGGAACGATGTTTGCGTAAGCCGTATAAGTAGGGGCTAGGCCGAATACATGGCCCTTATTGGTGTAGTCGACGAGCGCGTCGTCGGGGGCCATCATGATGGCCCGATCTAGGAAAGGTTGCCGCTTATCGAAGATGTGATATTCGTCCGCGATATCAAAATCTTCGATTGCCTCCAGGTACAACTGGCGAGTCTTGTTGAGGTCGCCGAGATAGAGGAGCGACACCGCGATGTTCCCGGATGTGCTGGAGGTTGTGAAGTTTCTGACGTATTGTGAGTACGGCACGAGGTAGTAGACGGTGAACGAAAGAGCAACTGCACAGCTAATGAGTTGGGTCTTTGAGAAGCTGTAATTCATCAGGATGCCAGCCAGGAACCACGCAGTGGCACCGACGAGCATGCCTTCCTTGGAGAAATAAATGAGCCCCAGTGCGGTTTCGAACGCGATTGCAGTCAGGACAATCCAGTTGACGCTGCGTTGGCCCTTGGAGTGGCGAATCTCGTAGATTGTGCCGAGCAGAATTGCCATGAGGGGAAAACGGTCGATTTGCCGTAGCGCGGAGCCGATGGCGCCGCCCGAGGATGACGACGTTGTAACGGCGAGGACGCCAGCGAGGACCAGGCATACAAATGCCCCCTGCTTGATGGCTTGATCGGAATCAAAGTTTTTGAGGATTCCGCTCGCTGGCCGGAGACCGCGCGAGATCATTGCCGCAATACCCATTCCCGCCATGGTGATGCAGTAAACGAGCATCAGGCTTCTCGGTGATCGGAGGTGCTTGTTGCCTGCCTCAAAAAAGATGATTTTGAATACGACGCCGAGGATTACGGTCATGAGGCCGTTGAAGAAGATGTACGCACCTGACGTGTATTCAATTCCGCCCGAGACGTTGAACGCGGCTGCCCAGATTGCTATGAAAATGGAGGTCAGGACTGCAAACAGTAAATCCGTCCCTTCGATCAACTGGCCTGCAAAGACCACGGTGATGAAGATAAAGATACTGCGCGAGCTAAATCGCTCTGGGACTGGGATGCGCATCGGTTATCTCCAGTCTAACAGGGGCACACGCGTGATCTGGCTGAACTGGCCGCGGAGGGGGTAACGACGACGACGCGCGGTAATGCTTTCCGTGCGCATGAGATGGGTGACATGAGTTAGGTTTAAGACATCCTGTTGGACGGATTTCCTAAACGGGGGTTGGCCGCAGGTGCTGGGGACCATGGCGAGTGTAGAGGCTGAATTCGGGGAAGAGCTACGAGTGGAACGGGAACGACGGGGCCTCTCGCTTGAGACACTATGCGCCCGAACGAAGGTAAAGCTTCGCCATCTTGAGGCATTGGAGCGAGGCGACTACATGGCTTTGCCGGGTGGGGTGTTTCGGCGCGGATTTGTCCGAGCGTACCTGGGTTCCGTTGGGTTGGAGGAATCGGACTGGTTGCCACGGTTCGAGGCCAGTTATGCGGCATACCTGCGTGCGGTTGGCGTACCGTCTGAGCTAGCAGGCGATGCATGGGTTAAATTTGCGGCGAACGTGAAGAAGAATCGGGGGAGTTCCCGTCAGGGGACGCTGAATCGGTGGATTGGGGTGCTGGTTTTGCTCCTGCTGCTGCTTGCCGCAGGCTGGGCGGTATGGCGGATTCTGGTAAAAGGACATTTGAAGCAGGCTGAACGACCTGCCGGTGTTGTTTTGGGTGCTCCCGCCGCTGCCATGTTGTTCGAGGTATCCAAGTCAGCTATGCTGGGAGTCTATCCGGGTCGAAGTGCACTTCATTTCGATGTGGCTTCGGACTCGCGGCGCATATGAGCTTTCGCCCTTTTAAAGATGGACGCATTTCCGTATCTAAATTGATTTAATTCCAGTCCCTAGCGAGCCTATGTCCAGTTCCCTGCCCCGTTCGACTACGCCGCACCGGATTCCGAGCCTGGATGGGCTGCGCGCGATCTCAATCTTTATGGTGGTGACGCTGCATACGATTGAGCGCTACGGTGCGAATCACCCCGTCTCGATTGTTTGGTATGGGATATTCAACGGCGCTTCCGGGGTCTTCATCTTCTTTGAAATCAGCGGCTTTTTGATTACGACGTTGCTGCTACAGGAAGATTTGAAACGCGGCTCGGTGAACCTGATTGGATTTTATGTACGTCGGGCCTTCCGAATTTTGCCACCGCTCTATCTCTATATGGGCTTGGTGCTTCTTTTGGGCTTCGCAGGCGCGTTTCACGTCGCGGCTATCGATGTGACAGGGTCCGCCTTCTTTTTTCACAATATTGTGAGCGGATCCACATGGTCAATGGAGCACCTGTGGTCGATCAGCGTGGAGGAACAGTTTTACCTGGTATGGCCCTTCATACTGGTCGCCTGCCTGCGTCGGAAGGGAGTTGCGGCGCGAATGAGGGCTGCAATTTTTCCCGCGACGATTATCGTCTTGTCGCCTTTTGCGCGAGTATTGCTTCGGCTCAGTCACGACGCCTCTTTGCGTGCAGCGAGTGTGCTCTACTTCCGGTTCGACTTCATTATGTTCGGTTGCCTGGTCGCTCTGTTGCAGGATACACCGCAGTTCGAGGCGGTTTATCGCTTCTGCACGCGATGGTGGTGGGCTCCACCTCTAGCGATGGCCGTCTGCAACGCAATTTCAGCGGTGTACCAGAATTATTTTGATTTGACGGTGGGATTCACAATAAGCGGATTCGCGATTGCGATGTTCATGCTGTGGTGTACACGCAATGCGGGGACAATCGTAGGCCGACTGCTGAATAGCTGGGTTATGGCACGGATTGGTGTGCTGTCTTACAGCATCTACCTTTGGCAGACTCTGTTTCTTCACGCCGGGAACGACGCTGTGTTTAGTTGGGTCCCGTGGCTTGGGCGGTTTCCGGGAAACTGGCTCGGGTTTCTTGTGGCCGGGGCGACATCCTATTACGTCGTGGAGAAGCCGTCATTGCGGCTGAGGGACGTGGTGATGCGGAAGGTACGGGGATACCGAGCGGGGCTGACGGCTTCGTAGCCGCAGCTAGTCTATCTTCGATTTCACCTTGCCGCCGAGGTTCGGCCCGAAACCTGTAACGAGCTGTCGCGCACTATGTCGGATTCATTGAGCGGTTTGCCCACCAAGCGAGGACGTAGCGGCGGCATGGTCGTTCGACATAGAGGTGCATGAGGATGGAGAGAGCGATGATGACGGGGAGCGTCATGAAGGCTCCGTGGATGGTCTCTCCGATGCCGAGGCGCTGGGCGAGGCTGTTAAAGATGCTGTGGATGAGGTAGAAGGCGTAGCTGGCTTCTCCTAGCAGGATGAGAATGCGGCCAGAGAGCAGGCGGGTGAGCCAGTTCGTCTGGCTGAGGCCGAGCACGATGATGGTGTAGATGGGGATCAACAGGCCGTTGTGCAGCGCGATGTAAGGCAGGCGATCGGCGGCGAGTAGAGCGATGGCCAGAAGCACGACTCCGAGGGGCGCGAGGAGTGCCGCAGTCTTTTGGGTTGGCTTGAAGCGTAGGAAAAGCCAACCTACGGAGACGCCGGCGAGGAATTCTGGCAGCGCAAGGATCGGGAGTCGGCTGACGGTGAAGACGGCTCCGTCGCCGGTTACCCGCGCGAAGGCTTCCGTCCACGCGGGTTCGGGATAGAGCTTCATCACGGCGAGCGGGGCGGCCATGGCGAGGGCGAAGAATGCCGCGACCCATGCGATGGCGCGGGCGTAGGTTTTGGGACGAATTGCCATGAGGATGAAGGGAAATACGAGGTAAAAGAAGGCCTCGCAGGACAGGGTCCAGGCATTGGTGTTGAAGAAGTTGATCATGCGCATGGACCAGGACTGCAGAAGCAGGAGGTCTGCGACGTAGGCGATGATGTGGACGGGCGACCGGAACTGCGCGGCGTAGACGACTCCGGCGACAATCATGGTGACGAAGTAGATGGGGTAGATGCGGGCGAATCGGGCGACGAAGAACTTTTTGAAGCTTCCGCGGGCGGCCTCGTACTCTGCGGCGTGGGAGTAGGTGAGGATGAATCCGGAGAGGAAGAAGAAGAAACTGACACCGCTGTACCCGGCTCCCATGGCGGCGGCGAGGATTCCCCAGCGGGAGAAAGGACGCACGAGGTGGTAGAGAGCGACGTGGAGCGCGGCAAAGAATCGAACGGAGGTGAGGGCGTTGAGCACGGGCAGCCTGGGGACTCCAGGTGTTACGGCCGGATTCCTGGGGTCGGTGATGCTGGTTTGCGCGGGCATGGATGGACTGATTCTACCAGTTGTGGGCTGGGCGAGGCCGACGGCGGGGGGTGGTGGTGGGGCGAAAATGCACTGGCTTGGTGGGCGATTTGGACGGTAACGGGTAAGATAGAAGGATTGCGCATGTTGTCTTTGGAGGATTTAGATCTTGGCGAA
>JAYVZU010000284.1:0-5051 GCA_043783075.1 Rhodanobacteraceae bacterium | reverse complement strand
TAGTTCTGCGCACCGGTCTTGCGCAGCTTCACGTAATCGCCAATCACCTTGACGATATCGACCTGCGACTTCACGGTTTGGGCAAAGTTATCCGCCATGGGCTATCCCTGAGTCTAGCCGAGTACGATTCTGAAAACTCGCCACCAATCCGGGTGCCCCATATCTCGATTCTGAGATTTGGGCCTCACCAGAGGCGACCGTCTGCCTCAACCAGCCCCAATTTCCGGTATGCTGACCGTGGGGTGGTCGCATGCCCACGTCTTTCCCCCGAGTCTCCCGAAATCTTTCACTTCTCGTCGTGCTAACCGCCATCTTCCCCCCAACCGCCCGCGCGCAGGACGAAGGCACCGGCGGCGTCTCCGCCGGTGCCGGCCAGGAGCTGCTCGAAAGCATTATCGTTCTGCCCCTCAAACACGCTCCCTTCAGCTTTATCCTCACCGCCGAGTGGACGCGGCCGATGAAAAACGGTGGTACCTACACCTTCGTCAACGCGCGGCCCATCAAGCGCGACGCCGAAGGCTGTATCTAAATGAAGCGCTGGCTGCTGGCCCCCAAGGGCAGCAAGGTCGTCTCCCGAATAAGCTGGATTCAGATCACGGACCCCACCGCCCGCACCTATTACCAGCGCAACCCGCATCCAAAAATCTGCGAACTCTTCGTCTGGACCGGTGCCGACCGCCTGCCGCTCAACCCCGCCTTGACCACATCTGGCCGTTCCCCAAATGGCAAGGTCTCTCGTCTCCACGAAGATCTCGGCAAGGAGTTCTTCTCGGGCGTCCCCGTCCACTTCTACCGCGACACCTACACCTACGAACCCGGCACGATGGGGAACGACCTGCGAGCCACCTCAATAAGGGAGTTCCGATTCTCCGGAGAACTCGGCCTCAACCTGACCTCCATCGTTGATAACCCGCAGGTCGGCCGCCAGACCTTCAATGCCCCGGAACTGACCATCACCGAACCCGACCCAAAATTCTTCCTCCCACCCGAAGGCTATACCGTAGTCGACAAGCGCAAACCTGCCGACAAACCCTGATTTCGTGCGCCCCGTATCTCGATTCTGAGATGTGGGCATCGCCATAGGCGACCGTCTTCCTCCCCAGCAACACCTGTTATGCTCTCCCACATGCGCCCTACTCTCGCCCTTGCCCTCCTGATGCTCGCCCCCCCTGCTTTCGCGCAGACGTCCGACCGCACCCAGCTCCTTATGGAAAAGCTCTCCAACGCTCCCGGACCTCCCGGCGCTGAAGAACCGGTCCGCGCCATTATGGTGCCCGAGATGAAGCCCTTCGTGACCACTCCGATCACCTACGACGGCACCGGATCGGTGATCGCGCAGCAGGGAAACACAGGGCCCAGGATCATGATCGACGCCCACATGGACGAGCTCGGCGGCATGGTCCGCCGCGTCACGCCCAACGGTTTCCTGACCATGCAGATGCTCGGCGGCTGGCTCGATCAGGCGCTTGTGGACCAGCGTTGGATCATCATCGGCAGTAAAGGCCCTGTGCACGCCGTCACCGGCATCCGCGACATCCACATTGTCACTGCCGCCGAGCGCACCGCCGTCTTCAACCGCGATAACCTCTACCTCGATATCGGCGCCAAAAATGCCGTCGAAGCCGCCGCAATGGGCGTCTCTCCCGGCGACCCGGTGGTCCCCGATTCGCCGTTTATGGTGCTCAACGGCACTAAAAACTACCTTGGCAAAGGTTGGGACGACCGCATCGGCTGCGCGGTGCTGCTCGAAGCCATGCGCCGGACGGCCGCCATGCCGCACCTCAACACCCTCGTCTACGTGGCCACCACGCAGGAGGAGATCGGGCTGCGCGGCGCAAGAACCGCATCCCAGCTCGTCAAGCCGGAGATTGGCATCGCAATCGAGGGCGGCATCACCGGCGACACCGCCGGCGCGCGCCCAGAGGAGTCGCAGATCAAACTCGGCGCCGGCCCCGGCATGTTCCTCTACGACTCCAGCACCATCCCCAACCGCAAACTGGTGGCACTGGTGCGAAAGGTCGCTACGGAGAAAAATATCCCGCTTCAGGCCGATCTCGTTCAGGGCTATGGAGATGACTCTGCCGAGATGCAGACAACCAACGGTGGCACCCCGACCATCAATCTAGTTGTGCCTGTGCGATACACCCACTCCCACAACGGGATCGTGAACCGTCAGGACTTCGATCAGATGGTTGATCTTGTGGTGGCGTTGCTCATGCAGCTCGACCAAAAGGCCGTTGCCGATTTGCGCGATTTCACGCCTCAGCCCTAGCCGCCGGCTTGGTCTTTTTCCTCAAAAAGGAGAACTTGTACTGCAATTCCGTGTTTCTACGGTGCAGAGGCGGTTTGATCCCGCCCGACCTGGCAGACCATTGCCAGGCAGCAAGGAATGAGGAATAAGACATGATTTTCTCCAAACTTGTACGCAGGATCGTCATCGGTGCCGCGTTAGTCGGAGCTCCGCTGGCATCTTTCGCCCAGATCTATATTCAGGTCGGATTCGCACCACCGATGCTCCCCGTCTATGCCCAGCCCATCTGCCCCGGCGACGGCTTCCTCTGGACTCCCGGCTATTGGGCCTATGGTCCGGAAGGCTACTACTGGATCCCCGGCACCTGGGTGATGGCACCTGAACCTGGCTTCCTCTGGACCCCTGCCTATTGGGCCTGGGATACCGGTTTCTACCGCTTCCACTCCGGCTACTGGGGCCCGCACATCGGCTTCTACGGAGGCATCAACTACGGCTTCGGCTACTTTGGCTCTGGCTTCGAGGGCGGCGAGTGGCGTGGCAATCGCTTCTTCTACAACACCCGCGTCGGCAACTTCCGCGGAGCCCGCGTTAACAACGTCTACGCGCACAACGTAACCGTCGTGAACAATAACTACAACCGCGTCAGCTTTAACGGCGGCAACGGCGGCGTTCCAGTCCGCCCACGCGGCGACGAGATACAGGCCGATCGCGAGCGTCACGTCCAGCCCACGCAGTTGCAGCAGCAGCACTTTCAGGCTGCCGAGCGGGATCGCGGTCAGCTGGCCAACATCAACGGCGGCCGTCCGCAGGTTCAGGCCGCGCGTACTCCGCAGGAGTTCACCAACCGGGTGAATACCCTGCCGCAACAGCAGCGCGTAGCTCCCGGCGCTCCGGGAGAGCGCAACCGCCAAACCGCTCAACCGGGCAACCAGCCGGGCGGACAGCCGAGCGTCCAAAACGGCGGCCAGCAGGGTGGCCAGCCCAATAACCAGATGCGTCGGCCCAATGCCGATGCGCCTCAGAATCGTATGCAGCCAGTGGTTCCGGAGCAGCAGCGGATCAATAATCAGCCGCAACAGCAGAACCAACAGCGTCAGCAGCCACAGAACCAGCCACAGAACCAGCCGCAACAGCCTCGCTCGCAGATGCAGCCTCAGGCGCAACCGCAGCAGCCACGCCAGCAGGAGCAACCGCGTCAGCAGATGCAGCCGCAGGCACAACCCCAACCGCAGCCTCAGCAGAGACCCCAGATGCAGCCCCAGCAGCAGCCCCGCCAGCAAGAGCAGCCCCATCAGCAGGAGCAGCCCCGCCAGCAGGCCCAACCACAGTCTCAGCCGCAACAGCAACGTCAGCAGCAGAATGATCGTCCCCGCGACGAACATCCGCGCTAACCCACCAGGGTGCCCATGTTCGGCTCAGCCTTACCGAGTCGACCATGGGGTTTCTCCCTTTAAACCCGCGCACCGCCTAAGATGAAACGATGCTCTCCGACCATCAGGATCGCGTCGTCGTAGTTCTCGTCCGCGCACGCAATCCATCCAATATCGGTGCCTCGGCCCGCGCCATGCACGACCTCGGCTTCCGCCATCTTCGCATCGTCAACGAGTTCCCCGTCCCGTTCCAGGCCGCAAAAGCTGCCGTCGACGCCTCCAGCGTAGTCAACGCCGCGCTTGAATTCCCCACAGTCGCCGAAGCCGTCGCAGACTGCACTGTAATCTTCGGCACCACGGCGGTTGGCGAGCGGGTCCTCGAACACCCGCTGCAACCGCTCCCCGAAGCCGCTGCTTCCATCCGGACCCAACTCGCCTCAGACCCCAACGCAAAAGTCGCGATCCTCTTCGGTTCCGAAAAAACCGGCCTCTCCAACGATGAACTTAGCCACTGCCACGCTCTCCTCACCATCCCCATGAACCCCCTCGCCGAGCGCCACCTCTCCATGAACCTCGGACAGGCCGTCGCCGTAATCCTTTACGCCATCAGCGACACCACAAGCGACCGGGTGCCCCATCTCGAGCAGTCTCTCCGCACGAGGTGGGATGAGTCAGACCCCGAAGCCTCTGCTCCGTCTGGCGAGATCGAGCGCCTCACCACCCTCCTGCGCTCGCTGCTCGACGCCTCCGGCTACACCCGCCGCCACCCAGCCAACTCTCGCGAGCCCACCATCCGCCGCCTCGTCCGCCGCATGGCCCTCAACCCAACCGACGCGCAGGTCTGGACCGGGATCCTCCGCCAGCTCCAGCACACCATCGCCGGTCAAGCCAGTGAGACCCAATCCACCCCCAATCCGTCTGATAAGGATTGACCCCGTACACTCAAACCGACGTCATTCTGAGCGCTGCGAAGAATCTCAGTATTTCGCCCTTGTCGGTCTCGCCGGCCTGTACACTAACCGCATCAATTCTCAGTGAATCTGTTCCACCGGAGTCTGCCTTGAAGTCTGCTCTGAAGATCGTCGCGCCCTTCCTTCTTGTCGCCGCAGCATCCGCCCAGCAGCCTCGCGTCTACACCGACCAGGACTACGCTCGCGCCGAAAAGTTCATGCCCTATAACGTCAACCCCCTCGTGCTGCACTCGGTTGACAACCCTAACTGGACCCCGGACGGCCGGGTCTGGTATCGCGATGCCGGAGCCACAGCGACGACCTTCGTCCTCATCGATCCAGTCAAGAAGTCCAAGGGCCCCGCCTTCGATCACGCCAAACTGGCCAAGGCTCTGCAGCCCTTCGCCCGCCCCGGAGCCAACGGCGCGCCTGCTGCAGCCATCGACCCCAACCACCTGCCCATCCAGACCTTCACCCTCT
>JAYVZU010000283.1:0-5055 GCA_043783075.1 Rhodanobacteraceae bacterium | reverse complement strand
CGCAGTACACGCGGGATGTTCTGGAGAAGTTTCCGGCGGCGGAGAAGGGGCCGGGCGGCCACATCCTGACCGGGCCGGTGGCTATTGAGGAGGCGGAGCCAGGCGATGTGCTCGAGGTTCGCATCCAGAAGATTCAGATTGACGTGCCTTGGGCTTGCAACTCGTTTGGACCGGGTCGCGGGTTTCTACCGAACGACTTTCCGTATCAGCGGACGAAGATCATACCGCTCGACCGCGAGAAAATGCTCGGACACTTTGCGCCGGGTGTCGATATACCGCTGCATCCGTTCTTCGGCAGCATGGGGATCGCGGCGTCGGCGGGCGGCAAGACGGACTCCGCGCCGCCGTGGATGAACGCCGGAAATATGGACAACAAGGAGCTGGTGGCCGGGACGACGCTGTTTATTCCGGTGAACTCCAAGGGCGCGAACTTTGAGGTGGGCGATGGGCACGCGGGCCAGGGGAACGGCGAGGTCGATATTACGGCGATGGAGACGCAGTTGACAGGGACGTTCCAGTTCATCGTGCACAAGGGTTCGCTGGACGACGTTGCGCGGCTGGTCTGGCCTCGGGCGGAGACTCCTAACTACTACATTTCCATGGGCTTCCACGAGGATTTGAAAGCAGCGACGGAGATGGCGGTGCGGAACATGATTACATTTCTGGCCAACCAGAATCCGGACCACGCGCACCTCAGTCGCGCTGACGCTTACTCGCTGGTTTCCGTGGCTTGTGACGTCGATGTGACGCAGCTTGTCGATCTGCCGCGGGTTGGTGTGCATGTGATGTGTCCGAAGGCGATGTTTACCAAGGCGGCCCGGTAAACGCCCGTGGTCAGCTGCTACTTTTGGGCGTAATCTGTGTCTAACTAAGTGAGTCAGGATCGGCGCACGGTGCCGGCCTGAACTCGGAGATCCGTGATCCGCGCAACCCGGGGTACGAACGGTTTACCCGGCCGAGCGAAGGAAGTACGGCCCAGGCAGAATGTATGCGCTTTGACAGTGTGAAATCGTTCGCAATCGCAGCATCGCTGGCCATTCCGATGGCGGCCTCCGCCCAGTACAGCCAGGGCGTGCAGCCATACAGCCCGCAGGATCCGCAGAACTATAGCGCGCCGGCGACGCAGAGCTATAGTGACCAGCAGGCGCAGTATGGCTCTCCGCAGGGCCAGTACGATCAGCAGGCTGCTTATCCGCAGGGTGGGCAGGAGCAGATCTATCAGGCACCTCCGCCGCTGCCGGTTTACGACCAGCCAGCGGCACCAGACGAGGGATACATCTGGACGCCGGGATATTGGGCTTTCGGCCCCGGTGGCTACTACTGGGTTCCGGGAGCTTGGGTGTTTGCCCCCTACGAGGGTGCGCTTTGGACTCCCGGATACTGGGGCTACGCGCAGACCGGCTACTTCTGGAATACCGGATACTGGGGCAATGAGGTCGGCTACTACGGCGGGATCAACTACGGGTTTGGATACTTCGGCATCGGCTTCTACGGCGGATGCTGGCGCGACCATCGCTTCTGGTACAACCGCGAATATTCGCACGTAGGATTCCGTGGCAACGTCTATTCCGAGCGCTTCAACGGGATTCGCGACCCTCGCCCGACGGGCCGCAGCTTTACGCCGAATATCATGCGCGGCAATGAGTTCCGTGGCGGTTCGTACAACGGCGCTGGACGCGGTTTCGCCAACGCGCCGATTATGACTTCTCCGCGTGGCCCTGGGGCTCCGGGACAGCTTTCGACGGGGCGTCCGGTTTACCCGGGCTCAACATATTCTGAGGGGAATCGCGGTTCGTACAACGCGCCGATGCAGCGGCCGGTCCAGACAATCGAAGGTCAGCGGACGCCGGGTAATAATGGGGGCTTCTCGCAGCGTATGCCGCAGGCCTACAACGGCGGCGGCTACTCCCAGCGCGTCGCACCGGTTCAGAGCTTTCCCCGCTCGGCTCCAAGCGCGCCGCAGTACTCAGCTCCCAGCCCGCAACGCTTTTCCCCGCCTAGCGGTGGAGGCGGCGGTGGCGGTTCGCATGGTGGTGGCGGCGGTCGCCGGTAGTTGAACCTGAAACGAGAAACCCGTGCCGACGTCGGCACGGGTTTTGTTTTGGGCTGGCTAGCGGATTGCTAGCGCGACGCATATTTGGGAGATTTCCGCAGCGGCGTTGGCTTGGGCGAGAGTTCTGGCGGCTTCAGCCATTTTTTGGCGAGCTGCCGAATCTTCGAGTAGCTTTGTGATCTCCGTGACGGCTCGTTCCGGGGTAAGCTCGGCTTCGAGGATCATAACGGCCGCTCCGGCTTCGACGAAGACTTCGGCGTTCTTGCGCTGGTGATCGTCAGCTGCAGCGGCGAATGGGACGAGGATCGACGCGCGACCGGCGGCGGCTAGCTCGGCGACAGTGCTGGCTCCGCTGCGACAGAGGATGAGGTCGGCGGCGGCGATTTCGTCGACTATGGCGTCGAGATACAGCGTGCGGATGAGGCGCTGGTCGGTGATGCCAGCGCTTGCGTAGGCCGCGGCGGCTGAGTCTCCGTTGCGGCCACCCACTTGATGGACGATAGTGAGGTCGTGGAATCGGGCGAGGAGTTGGGCTACGATCTTTGGCATTACTTCGTTGAGGACGCGGGCTCCCTGGCTGCCTCCGAAGACCAGCAGGCGAAGCGGGCCGGAGGTCTTTGGCTCGATGGCGAAGAACTCGTGGCGGACGGGGATGCCTGTGACCTTGGCGTTGCGGAAGTAGCTGGTGGTTGAGGCGAAGTTGACTGCGGCGGCGCTCACGTATTTGCCGACGAGGCGGTTGGCGAGGCCGGGGACGGCGTTGGGCTCGAAACCGACCGTGGGGATGCGGAGGAGGATCGCAGTCATCATCGCTGGACCGCTGGCGTAGCCACCTACTCCGATGACGACCTGGGGCTTGAACTTGCGCAGGAGCGAGATGCAGCGGAGGATGCCGAGTGGGAGATCAGCGACCGTGCGGAGGCGGGTGAGGAGCGACACATTCTTGAGCTGGCCTACGTGGATGAGTTCAAGTTGGAATCCGGCTTCCGGGACGAGGCGGGTTTCCAGGCCGCGGGCGGTCCCGACGAAGCGGACTTCGGCTGCGTGATGGTCGCGGAGTTCGCGAGCTATTGCGAGAGCCGGGATGACGTGGCCGCCAGTGCCGCCGCCGGCGATTAAGACGCGCAGCGACACCTAGTCGATCTCTCGGGTGATGTTCAGCAACACGCCCATGCAGGCCAGCGTAACGAAGAGGCTGGTGCCTCCGAAGGAGATGAACGGCAGCGTGATTCCCTTGGTCGGCAACAGGTTTACTGCGACGCTCATGTTGAAGAACGCCTGAATGAGGATCGCGATGGTGAGGCCGAAGGCGAGGAAGCGGCCGAAGGGATCGGTCGAGAGGAATGCCGCGCGCAGCCCGCGATAGCCGAAGGCGACAAACAAGCCGACCAGCACCAGCGCACCGAGGAAGCCGAGTTCCTCCGAGATGTTGGCGAAGATGAAGTCGGTCCAGGCTTCGGGTAGGAAGTAGAGTTTCTGACGACCTTCCATCAGGCCCAGCCCGCGCAAGCCACCCGTGCCGACGGCAATAAGCGATTGCATGATGTGGAAGCCCTTGCCGAGCGGATCAAGCTCCGGGTGGAAGAAGACTTCCAGGCGATGGCGGCGGAACGGAACCATCCACAACATGTAGAACATGATGGGCGAGGACGCGAGGATGCCGAGGCCGATCCACTTGACCTGCATTCCAGCGAGATAGAGCATCGCCATCGTCACTGCGGCGCAGACCAGCGCAGTGCCGAGGTCTGGCTCCTTCATGATGAGCGCGATAAAGACAAGTGGGGGCAGCGCGGCGCGCAGGATGGTGCCCTTCCAGTCGTCCATCTTGTAGATGCGAGTCTGGAGGAACCATGCGAGAAAGAGGACGACGAGCGGGGTGGCTAGCTCCGACGGTTGGAAGGTAAAGAAGCCGCCGAGCTTGAACCAGCGATGGGTGTGGTTGAGCTGGGGCATGGCGAAGACGCTGACCAGAAGTAGCGTGGTGAAGGCCATGACCGGGAAGATGAAGCGAGGAGTGTTGTAGCGGCGGTAGTCGACCTTCATCAACACGGCGAGGGCCACCATACCGAGGAGGGCATACATGGCCTGCTTGGCGACGTACTTGTAGGGCGAGCCGGATTCAGCTTTGGCGATGACGGCCGAGGCGGAGAAGACCATCACCAGGCCGAAGAGGACGAGTAGCAGCACCACACCGAAGAGCCACTTATCTACGCCGACGCGTTTTGCCATTTCCTACCGCCCCATCACTCTTTTAGTGCTGTAACGCATTCGCGGAAGACTCGGCCGCGATGCTCATAGTTCTCAAACTGGTCGAAGCTCGAACAGGCCGGGGCGAGCAGAACGAGCTCGCCGGATTTTGCTGCGGCGGAGGCGCTTTCGACTGCGCTCTTGAGAGTTCCCGCAGTCACTATCTTGACAACCCCTGCGAGCTCGCGCTCAATCTTTTCGGCGGCGGAACCAATGGTGTAAACAGCTACGGCCCGTTCGCGGAGCAGAGGCGCGAGTTGGGTATAGTCGGACGCCTTATCTTTGCCGCCCAGGATAAGGTGAACCCCACTCGGAAACGAGGCCAGAGCCTTCAGCGTGGCGTCGACGTTGGTGGCCTTGGAGTCGTTGAAGTAGGTGACGCCGTGCAGGGTGCGGACGGGTTCGAGGCGGTGTTCGACGGCATGGAATGCGGCGACAGACGCACGGATCGACTCGGACGAGATGCCGGCTAGTTTGCCCGCGCAGACTGCTGCGAGGACGTTTTCGACGTTGTGGGCGCCGCGTAGCGTGATCTCGGCGACAGGCAGGACAGGCTCGGGGGTGCCGCCTTCTTTTGAAAGCCAGAAGATGCTCTCGCCGTGGACGAAGGCTCCCTGCTTGATGCGGCGGACTCCGCTGAACCAGAAGATTTGGGCCTTGGTCTTGGCGGCGACCATTTGGGTTGGGACGTCTTCGGCGTTCAGCACGAGGTAGTCGTCGGGGGTCTGCTGGGTCGTGATCATGGCCTTGGCGGC
>JAYVZU010000282.1:0-5088 GCA_043783075.1 Rhodanobacteraceae bacterium | reverse complement strand
CCGGAGCGAGGATGCGCCTTTTCTGTCTTCCGCACGCGGGTTCGGGAGCGGCAGCGTTCTATCGCTGGAAGAGCGAGCTGCCCGGAATCGACGTTTGTCCGGTATTGTTGCCCGGTCGCGAGGCACGGCTGCGCGAGTTGTCGGTAGACGACCTGCGCGCGCTGATTGGCGAGCTTTTGGAGGCGACAAAGGCGTATCTGGATGTGCCGTTTGCCATCTTCGGACACAGCATGGGCTCTCTGATCGCTTACGAGTGGACGGTCCATCTAGCCGAGGCAAAGCTTCGGGAGCCAGTTTGCCTGTTCCTTTCCGGACGCGAAGCAGCCCATCTTCCCTTGCCCTATGAACCAGCTCATGGGCTGAGCGACGAGGCGTTTGTCGCAGAGTTGCGACGGCGTTACGGGGGAAATCCGGAGGATTTGCTGGACGATGCGGAGCTCCGGGAGGTCTTTATGCCGATCCTGCGGTCGGATGTCAAGCTGGTGGAGACCTACCGGCATGGCCCGGAGACCATGCTCCACTGCCCGGTAATGGCGTTTGCCGGTTCAAGCGATACCAGTGTTTCCGAGTCTGGTTTGATGGCGTGGGAAGGCCTGACCACCAGGGAATTCGCCACCAAACGTTTTGCCGGAGACCACTTCTACACTGGTGGCCCGGCGCTGACGGAGTTACTACAGGTGATTGCGCGGCGCCTCGTCTAGCGTTTTGTATCCCATCGGAGCACGGTCATCGAGTATGGCGGAAGGCTGTACGGGGCGGATGGGTCAAACGCAGTCATGTGTTTCCTGCGAGTCGAGACCTTCTCGGATTGCTCATTGGAATCTGTAATATTTGCGGCAGTTACACGGATTTCTTCAACTGAGGTATAAGGTTTGTTGGGGCCCGCGAAGGTCACCGGAATGGCCTCGGTGCGGCTTAGGTTAAGCATAATCAGACTATGGTGACGGCCATCAACGAAAGCGAAAGTCTGGATAAGTTGCGCCTGGTCGAGCTTGACCTTGTCGTTTGGGCTGACCGGTTGATCCCACGTATGGGCGCGGCCGGCGACATGCGTGGCGAGCATCGTCGGCAGGATGGCCTCGTTGGCCAACTGCTCAGTCAGGAACTGCGGGCGGCGCAGGTTTGTAGGACCGCCCATGTCGACGACCGCTCCCCAGAGCGGGATCATGCGCTTTGGACCGGGAGCAGTGAAGTTGTTGACATATTCGGGTAGAGCGAAGAGGCATTGGGTGGTAATGCCGAGGTCGCGGAGCATCAGCAGCATATGGTCAGCGAGCGCGAGGCCGGCGCCCATGGAGGGAATGGCATGGTCAATGTCTCCCTGAGAGACGGCTTCAGAGCCGGTCATGCTGCCGAGATTGACTTCGTAGATAGCAAGATGGGTTGATTTGGTGGCCTTCGACTGTTGGACCATGTAGCCGTCTGGTCTTGAGTCAATCATCTCCGGCTCAGACAGCATAGGTCCAAATATTGCTTCAGTTGAAGATGCTTCATTGAAGTCATTGAAGAGGTATGGGGCAACCGCGACGGAGTCAAAGCCAGAGCTGGAGGCAACCTCCTGCTGGGTCCACCACGGGACTGTTGCCCATGACCCCAGAATTAGATCAAATTTCGCTGCGGAGAATGTGGAGGCGGACCGAATGGCAGCGAAAATCGCGGCGGCACGCTGGCCATAAGCGGTCGGGTCCGCGATGGTAGAGCCCGCGAACGAGCGCGCATTCCACTGCTCGTTGCCGAGTTCGAGATGGATTTGGGGGAAGACGCTGGTCCACGGCTCGCGCTGCCCGAGCGATGCGCGAATCGCTCCGTAGCGGGTCGTGGCCGGGGCGGATAGATATTCGACCAGGTTGGCAGCATCGGTGGGGGAGATTCCCGGGGGCATCGCAAACCACGGTTCCGCGCCTACCGCCTTGGAGAGCGTCAGGAATTCGTGCAGTCCGATGGGGATGTCTTCCTGGAGCGTTGCCTGAGTGCTGGCTCCAGTGCGATGTCGGGCAAAGGGCGGGGCGAGGAGATTGTCGAGGGAACTACCGAAGTTCGTTCCGTTGTCCATGTAGCGGAGGACGCCCGGATGCAGGTCGCGCAGGGGCTGGACGACCTCGTTGCGAAAGGCGGTGGGATTGTCAGGAGCGGGCGCGGCAATAAGTGATACGTCGTCGAGGAGTGCTGTCGCGTGGTCGAAGGTGAATGTGAGCCCAACCGTTCCGACTGCGGTACTGTTCTCCGACGCGTCGAAGGTGAAGGTGTAGTCATGCCAGCTTGAAGTCAGTGGAACAGCCTTGGTGAGGAAGGTATGGCTGCCATGCTTTGTGTCGAGGCGTTGAATCGTGATGGTAAGTAAGTTATTTCCTGATATATGTTTAGCTCTAAAATATAAAGTGTGGCGTCCGTTAAGTTGGACAAAGGATCGGCCCTCGAAGCTGTCGAAGTAAGAAGATATCGCTGCGGATTGTGTCGGCCCGGCGGCATCGATTCGCAGTGCCTGTATGCCGATTGTCTGGGGGGATAGATCCTTGAATTCGGTGGAAAGGGTTGCGCCGCCGCCGAGGTTTGTCCACCATCCGGCCTGCGCGTCGCCGGGTTTGTCTAGGCGGACAAGGAGGAAATCACCCACCGCGGGCTTGGTTGCGAGCGCTACTGTTACACCCTGTCCATTTGCGGCGGCGGTGCTGGAGCGGACTGTTCCCGTGCCGCCCTTCGAAGACCCGGAGAGGAATTCGTAGTGGGCTCCGTCGAGAAATCCCGCAGGCCAGACGGTGTACTGGTTTTCGTCGGTGCAGGTGATTGCCGTGACAGTTTTGCAACGCAGTATCGATTGCCAAGTCTCACCCTCGAAGCCGGGATTACGGAACGTGAGGTTACGAAGCATCTGGCCGGAGTCGTAAAAACTCTGACCGCTCAGGTTGATGCCAAGTCGCTTGACGCCCGTGTGGAGAACTTCTGGGCCGATAGTGACCGTGGTAATGGCTGAAGTTGGCTCGGAAGAGTTGCGCTGGCAGGCAGTTAGGAACGGGAAGAGGACTAGGGCGATAGCGGCAGAGAGGTGCGGTCGGTTGCGGCGGGGCGCAATTCTTCGGGGTCCTTCGACTGTGTTGATTGAAAGTTCTCGATTACCTTCGCTCAGGATAACGTTCTTATGGTGAGAGTTAGAGGTCATGTATAGACCTGCTCAAAGGTGAGTTTCGGGCTTGTAGTTCGTTTCACTCTGGCTGCCTGAGACCAGCCGACGAGCAGGAAGAACAACTCGAACGGTTGGTTGCCCAGGAAGACCGTGAAGATGGTAATGAGCAGGCCAAAGAAGACCCCGAGCAGCGAATAGCTCAAGTATCGGTCGCGTTGTGTCAGGTTGTAGCGGGCACCGTAGACCATATAGTAGAGGGCTTCGAAGGCGATCATGCAAAAGGCGAGCAGGCCGACCCAACCCTGGGTTAGCGCGACGAAGAGATATTCGTTGTCGATGGAGTCTTGTCCGGCGACGCGGGGGAAGTCCTGGCCCCAGCCAAATGGGCCTCCTGCCAGTGCGACCGGGATGTAGTGGTCGAGTAGCTCGGCGCGGTATTGGGCGTTTTCCTGCTCGGACGAAGTGGTGGGTGCGTCGGCGTTAGCGTAGGCCTTCAGGCCGATGTAGGCGACTGCGCCTCCGATGACCAGAAAGACGGCGACGAGCATGGCGGTACGAGCCACGTTACGAGCGCGGCCGATGAGTGCGATAGGAACAGCAGCGATCGTTCCAATCCAGGGGCCGCGGGCCTGCGTCAATAGGAGAACAACTCCAATCGTCCAGGCGATTACTGTTGATTTTTTGAACGGGAGCCACTGCGCCCTGCTGAATTTTGCTTCCCAGAGGTGGTTATAGCTGAGCCAAAGCGTCAGGATGAGCCCGAAGAACAGCATCATGCCGGCCAGTTCGGATTGGCCAAATGGACCGGAGACACGACCAAACCCCCATCGAATCTGTGTTTTCCATGGGAAATGCTCATCCGGAAAGAAAGGTGCTGCGGCAAGTGAGAAAGGGTTCTGTCCCATGCGATACTCAGTCACCGACACAATCGCCGCGAGGAAGAGGCAGAAGATCATCCTCTTGACGACTACGGATCGCATTCCATTGTGCTCGATGAGCAGCTTACCGGCCATGTAGGGAACGAGTACTTTGCACAGGCTATCGAATAGTTCGAATGTCGAAGCGGTGCGGTGACCATTTCGAAGGTCAGGGTAGCAGGCAGAGAAGATGAAGATCGCCACCCAGATGTCCATGGGAGCGAATCGCCAGCGTCGAATTTCCTTAATAATGATTGCTATTCCCAGTGGCAGGAGAATGGCTTCGGCGAGGTCGATCGGCGGAAGCGCTGCCACCTTCCAGTAGTAGTAGGTGGGAAACATCATGAAGATGGGGATGTAGAGGTTTAGAAAGACTTTCTGAACCGAGACGCGGAACAGTGCAAGGATGCAGATCACGGTCGGGATGAGGATGATAATCGGCATGAAGGGAATTGCCCGGCATTGCGGATGGGAGGTCTAGGTTCGGGCTACGTTCTGAATTGGGTCAAGTATAGGCGAGTGCGGTAGCTGAACCCATGACTCAAATGAGTCATGATGGGTTCAAAGATCGAACACGATTTTTGAAGTCGAGGATTGTACGGAATGGACGGTCGTTGGACGATGCCGGAGAGTTTCCCGGATTTGGCGAATGGCAAGCTTCAAATCTGGCGGATCGACCTGGGCGACATGGGTGCGACGCAGGCAGAGAGCCAGTCGTTGCTGGAGATTTCGGCGGCAGTTCTGAGCTCAGACGAGCGGGATCGCGCTGCTAGAATGCGCGCGGGTGGGCCGCGGGAGGAGTTTACGGTAGCCCGCGG
This sequence comes from Rhodanobacteraceae bacterium, assembly GCA_043783075.1. Classification (GTDB taxonomy): domain Bacteria; phylum Acidobacteriota; class Terriglobia; order Terriglobales; family Acidobacteriaceae; genus Edaphobacter. The sequence continues at coordinate 232 of JAYVZU010000282.1, read as the reverse complement.
CAGCCTGCGGCGGCTACTCGGGGTGGCGGTTTGTAAAGATCCAGCGAGGTTAGTGATTGAGAAAGGCGAGCACGGCAAGCCGTTTCTGCGCGGGGTGGCGGGTGTTGTGCAGCCGACATTCAATGTTGCTCACTCCCACGGGATCATTCTGATTGCTTTGTCGGCGGTCGGTGAGGTTGGGGTCGATGTCGAGTTTATGGATCGCACAGTCGAGCTGAATGACGTCGCTCGC
>JAYVZU010000281.1:0-5091 GCA_043783075.1 Rhodanobacteraceae bacterium | reverse complement strand
TCGTACAATAGAAAGCACTGTGACTCTCGACTTTTTAGGCAACCTGCAGCGCACGCATATGTGCGGCGATCTGCGCGCAAGCAACGCACAAGAACACGTCGTCGTGATGGGCTGGGTCAACCGCCGCCGCGATCACGGCAACCTCATCTTCCTCGACATCCGCGATCGCTCTGGCATTACGCAGGTTGTGCTGGACAAGGAACTCGCGCCGGAGGCTCATGCGAAGGCGGAAGCGGCTCGCTCGGAGTATGTCGTCGCCGCTATCGGGACGGTGCGCCGTCGCGAGGCTGGGCTTGAGAATCCCCGCATGGATACTGGCGAAATCGAAGTTGTCGCCACGGAGATTCTGCTGCTGAACGAGTCAAAGGGGCTGCCGTTCTCGCCTGCGGAAGACGCGATTGCGAACGAGGAAGTGCGCCTGAAGTATCGCTACCTCGACCTGCGCCGTGTGGAGATGCAGAAGAACTTCCGGCTGCGGCACGAGGTGACGCGGGCGGTTCGGAACTACCTCTCGGACCACGGATTTCTGGAGATTGAGACGCCGTTTATGACGCGGTCGACGCCTGAGGGTGCCCGCGATTATCTGGTCCCGAGCCGGGTGCATGGCGGGCATTTTTATGCGCTGCCGCAGTCGCCGCAGATATTTAAGCAGCTTCTGATGGTGTCGGGTTTCGATAAATATTTCCAGATCGCGCGCTGCTTCCGCGACGAGGATCTGCGGGCCGACCGCCAGCCGGAGTTTACCCAGATCGACCTTGAGACGACCTTCCCGCAGCAGGGACTGATCTTCAAGTTTGTTGAGGGTTTCCTGACGGCTGCGTTCAAGACTGCGGGGATCGAGCTGGAGCCGCCGTTCGTGCAGATGACGTATGACGAGGCGATCAAGAACTACGGGATCGACAAGCCGGATATGCGGCTGCCGGCGATGGTCGGGCTGGATGCGGAACTGACTCCGGAGCTGCGGACGGCGTTGAAGATTGAGCACGGTCTACCGGTTCTTGGCTTCATTATTCCGAAGGTCGGCGAGATCAGCGGCACGGCTCGCAAGTCGCTGCTGGGCGAGGTTCGTGCGTTCTTTGGCGATACCGGGCTCGATATTCTGGACGTTGCTCGACTAAAGACTGCGGAGGCGTTTGCGCCGTTGGCGGCTGCGATTGAAGTTGCGCTGCAGGCTGGGGAGGGCGACCTGATTGTGGTCACGACGCCGAAGCTCGGCACGCCGGCTACATGGAACTATGACCCGCAGTGGATCTACAAGAAAGTGGGTGGGTTGCGGCTGGAGTTGGCGAAGAAGTACGCCGACAAGCATGGCCTGCACACGCAGACCGGCACTGCAGCCGACTTCAAATTCTGCTGGGTCACGGACTTTCCGATGTACGAGTGGGACGAGGAGGCGAAGATGTGGCAGGCTGCGCATCATCCGTTCACCTCGCCACACGAGGACGATATCAAGGCCGGCCGGCTGACCAATGACAAGGGCGCCGTCCGCGCTCTGGCGTATGACATTGTGCTGAATGGGACGGAGCTTGGTTCGGGGTCGATCCGTATCCACCGGAAGGATGTGCAGGCTGAGATCTTCCGGTCGCTCGGTATGGACGAGGCGGAGCAGAAGGAGCGATTCGGCTTCTTTCTGGACGCGCTGGAGTACGGTACGCCGCCGCACGGAGGGATCGCGCTGGGTCTGGACCGGATTGTGATGATTCTGGCCGGGGCGAACAGTCTGCGCGAGGTGATTGCGTTCCCGAAGACGGCCAAGGCGATCGATTTGATGGTGGATGCGCCGACGCCGGTGAGCGATATTCAGTTGCGCGATCTGAGTCTGCGGGTCGTGACTCGGAGCTAATTTCGTGCGCGGCAGCGATGATCTGCCGCGCGCAACTACACTCAAGGGCGGGAACTCGCGTCTAAACACCGGTAAGCAGGTTTTCCCTTGGAGCAAATTTGCGATTGAAACTTTACCTGGTTCTTGCCGCTGCAGCCTTGTTTTGCAGCGACCACGCTGCTCATTCTCAGGCTGCGCCGACGGCATATGCGAACATCCGTCTCTCGGCATTTGCGGGGGTTGCGGCGAACTACACCGGTGTGGAACTGGCTCGGAATGGCGATATTACGGCTGGTGTCGACGTAGGCTTCAAGCCGTTTCACGGCTTCTTCCCGGCGTTGGAAGCTCGCGGTATGTATCCGATTGCGTCTGGAAATCTGGCCAAGCAGGAGAATTTGCTTGCAGGCATCCGGATTGGTCGGCGTAAAGAGAACTTCAACCCCTATGTTGATGTGCTGTTTGGGCGCGGGAAGCTGGAGTTTCCGAACGGCCTGACGAATGCTGCCAGAACGTTTGTGGTGCTCTCGAACACGACGAATGTGCTGTCGTTTGGCGGCGGGTTGGATTACAACCTTAGCCAGCACTTCGCGGCAAAGGGCGACTTCCAGTTTCAGAAATACGGGACGCCGGTGGACCCGTCGGGGTCGGTCTACTCGAAGGTGTTTACGGTCGGGGTGGTGTACCGGATTGGGTCGGGGAAGATTCGTTAGTGCTGCGACCGCATGGAGTCGTTCCTGACCAGCGGAACAGCAGATCCCTACGGGATGACAAACAAAATGACGAATGAGGCCGATAGTAAAGTACGTCGCCCCATGGTCGCTCGGCTAACTCAATAGGCGCTGGCGGCGGTTAGCTTTGCCAGGGCTTCCGGGCTGAGCGTGAGGTTGGGGGCGGCTGCGAGGTCTTCCAACTGCGCGACGCTGGTGGCGCTGGCGATTGGGGCGAGGATTGTTGGTTGGGCCATGAGCCACGCTAGCGAGATGGTGGCTACCTTTGCGCCGGTCTCGGCGGCTACTTCGTTGAGGGCGGCCAGGATCTTCATGCCGCGCTCGTCGAAGTACTTTGCTACGCGGGATTCGCGAGTGGCTCCGGCGGAGGCTTCCTTGGTCTGGTACTTGCCGGTCAGGAAGCCGCTGGCGAGCGAGAAGTAAGGGATGACTCCGATGCTGAGTTGCTTCGCGACGGGCTGCTGGTCCTGCTCAAATCCCTGGCGGTCGTAGAGGTTGTAGTGCGGCTGCAGGGTCTGGTAGACGGGCAGGCTCTCTCGTTGGGCGAGTTCGACGGCCTCGCGGAGACGGGCTCCGGTGTAGTTGGAGGCGCCGATCATGCGGATTTTTCCCTGCTCGATCAATAGCTGGTAGGCGCGGAGGGTCTCGTCGAGTGGGACGGTGGCGTCGTCGACATGGGATTGGTAGAGGTCGATGTAGTCGGTCTGGAGGCGCTTGAGGGAGCCTTCTACGGAGTCGAGGATGTATTGGCGGGAGAGGCCTTTTTTGTTGTCGCCCATGTCGTACCCGACCTTGGTGGCGAGGACGATCTGGTCGCGCTTGCCGGAGCGGGCAAACCACTGGCCGAGGATGGCCTCGGAGTCGCCGCCATGGTTGCCGGGGTGCCAGCGGGAGTAGACGTCGGCGGTGTCGATGAAGTTGAAGCCGTGGTGGGCGAAGGCGTCGAGGATGGCGAAGCTGGTGGTTGCATCGGCGGTCCAGCCGAAGACGTTGCCGCCGAACATGAGGGGCGCGACGTGAAGGTTGGAGTTTCCGAGCTGGCGCAGTTTCATGGGATCTCCTATTGCTTAGAGGGCCGTGGCAGATGCGCGGATGTAGAACTAATTCATCCATCGCTTGTCGGTTGGGTCCTTGTCGTCGGGGTCGACGTAGCGACCGTCTTTGTCGAAGTGGACGTCGCGGTTTTGCTCGCGCATGTATACCTCGAACTTCTTTGCGGCGTTGCGTCGCTTGGCGCGGTAGAACTCGTTGCGCATGCCGAAGTAGCGTTCCGTGACGAGGTAGGAGAGGCCGCGCCGTGGGACAAAGGTCATGAAGAGGTAGCCGCATATCGCGCCGGAGAGGTGCAGGAGGGCGTCGAACGGGGCGGCGTGGAGTAGAAGGCGTCCGGTGTCGTACAGGATGTAGATTGCCACCATGTACTTGGCCTTGAGGCGCAGGACGAACATGAGGCGGAACTCCTGCTCGCCCAGCAGGATGTAGATTGCGATGAGGAGGCCGAAGATGGCGGCGTATGGGTCCATGCCGGTGGACGCCGGGCTGAGGCCAAAGACACGCGTGAAGGCGATGGCTGAGGCTAGTAATCCGCCGCCTATGGCTGAGATGAAAAAGAGCTCGTAGAGCCACTGGCCGCCGCGAAGCTCCTCCAGCATCGACCCGATGAACCAGAGGAAGAGCAGTGTGAAGAGGGTGCTGATCAGGTCCATCGGCACGAAGGTGTAGGTGAGGATCTGCCAGACGGCACCGTGCGCAAGCTCCTGCGGAACGAGGGCGAGATGCCCGAAGATCAGGCCGAAGAGGCTTCTGGGCAGCAACCAGCCGAGGAGGGCCTTGGCGAAGAATACTCCGAGACAGATCAGGACGAGTTGCCGGGTCGCTCCTTCAAACGGCGGAAGCGCGAGCGTGGTGGGACCTGTACGAGCCATCGTGCTTTCATCATAGCTGCTACTGCGCCGGGCGGGGGCGGTTCGGGGTGGAGGGCGACATCGTCTGGCGACCGACCGGCATGGGCGCGACGGCGGGGCTGCGGTGGCCGGCGGCGTCGACGGAGCGGACGCCGAAGATGAACGAGTCTTTCGAGATTGCGAGCTTTAGGGTCAGAGCAGCGCCGGCGGACTGGACGTTGGTCCAGGTTGGGGCTTCGGTTGGGCGCCAGACTACTTCGTAGGTGGTGCCTGCCGGAGCGCCAACCGGGGACTTCCAGGTGATGACCGAGAAGTTGTCGGTGGAGCCGCCTGGGATGTGGACCTCCGTCGGTAAGCCGGGCGCGGAGGCGAAGGTGGCGAGTGCGGCGGAGTTGAGGCGAGCGACGTTGGCGATGTACGCCTTGTCGATGAATTTGAGGTAGTCGCCGAACTCGACCATGCCGGGGGAGCCGTCGGTTTGCTGGCCCGTCTCGGTGCGGAGGGTTTGGTGCTGATGGTTGAAGTTCTCCTGCCACTCGGTGAATCGGACGGCGGTAATGCCCTCGGCGTTGAAGCTGGTGTGGTCTCCGCCGCGGCCGAAGCGGTCACGGCGGAACTCCAGCACTGGATGGAAGGC